>NZ_JBHWJY010000027.1:0-88401 GCF_042731135.1 Streptomyces sp. NPDC059874 | reverse complement strand
GAGTTTGGTCGGCGTCAGCGGGCTGGTGGCCGCGCAGCGGCAAATCCAGCCCCGCCGGCGTTTGAGGCGCGGGGGTTCGGGGGCGGAGCCCCCGACGGGTCCGGGGCGGAGCCCCGGTTCTGGGCAGCGCCGCACGAGGTGGTCCGGGCCGGAGGCCACCCGGCCTCATGGGTGAACCACGTACGCGCCCGGGGCGGAGAATCGTTTCGGCACGGCTCCGCGCTCCTACGCTGCCCGCGGATGCCGGGCGGATCCGGCGTCCGCGGACCCGAGGAACGGACTTCCCCCATGCGTCTTCGCACCACCGCCGCCGTGCTCGTCGGAGCCGTCGCGCTCGTCCTGCCCACCGCCGGGCCCTCGCTGGCCGACGGTCACGACGACTGGAACCTGGGCGTGCTGCACTACCGGTTCCTCGACGAGGCGGGCGAAGTGCGCAACGGGCAGATCCGGCCCCAGGAGAACGACACCTGCTACGTGCTGACGCACACCTCTCGGGACGAGCCCGCCATCGAGGTCAAGAACGACACCGAGTCGCTGGCCGTGCTCTTCGGCAACCGCGGCTGCAACGGCGAGGCGGAGACCGTGCTGGAGCCGGGCGAGCGGGCGCGGAACGTGGAGGTCGTCTCCGTCTTCTTCAAGCCGGTCGGGCAGGGCGGCGACGGACGCCACGACTGGAACGGCGGCGGCGGCAACGGGGGCGGTGACGGCGGCTGGAACGGCGGCAACGGGGGCGGTGACGGCGGCTGGAACGGCGGCAACGGCGGCGGCAACTGGAACGGCGGCGGTGACGAGGGCTTCTTCGACCGCGTCTTCGGTGCCATCGGCTGACCCGGCCGGCGGGGACGGCTCGCGCGTGTACGCGTGCTCGGTCAGGTTCGTCCCGGAGTGCCGACCCCGGTCGACAGCCACTCCACCACCTCCGCCGCCGTGTACGGCTCGGCGCCCGGGGAGAGCCTCGGCAGGAACGACAGGTCCTTGCCGATCGTCACCAGCGGCGGCTCCACCCGGCCGCCGGGCCGCCGTTGTGCCAGTCCGATGGTGGCCAGCAGGCCGTTGCACAGGCACCGGCGGCCCTTGGTGTCGGCCGCGTCCCCGCCCTTGCGGACGTACGCGGCCACCGGCTCGGCCGCACACCGGTGGACCAGCCCGCGCGGGCCGCGTACCGGCGTGCGCAGGAAGCCCAGGTCGCACACCCGGCGGCGGGCCGCGGCCACTTCGGGCTCGGAGATCGTGCCCGGCAGCTCCGCCACCTTGAACGGGAACGAGGTCGGCGAGGCGTCGGGGTCGTTGCGGACGGTGAGGGTCCCCGCGTGGGCCCGGCCGCGCAGCTCCTCGCGCAGGTGGGGGGCCATCCCCGACTCCTCGCACAGCGCGAAGGCGCTGCCGACCTGCACCCCGGCCGCCCCCGCGGCCCGGGCGGCGGCCACCGCCTCCGGGCCGGCCTGGCCGCCGGCCAGCCAGAACGGCAGCCCGAGCGCCGCCATCCTTGCGAGGTCGGGATCGTCGCGCGGCCCGTACACCGGCTCGCCGTCCTCGTCGAGCTTCATGGGCCCGCGCGGCGGGGCGCTGTGCCCGCCCGCCAGGCTGGTCTCGATCACGAAGCCGTCGGGGCGGGTCGCCTCGTCGCGGGCGAGGTAGGCGGCCAGCACCGGCAACGACACGATGGCCAGCACGTCGGGCCGGCGCAGCGGGCCGGGCGCATGCCCGGCGAGCAGGGCGGCCGGGTCGAAGAGTTGGTCCAGCGGCTCCTCGTCGCCTGCCACCGCGATCTTGGTCACGCAGGGTTCGCAGCGCGCCAGTCGCGAGGCGAGGGCAGGGATCTGAGCGGGGACTCCCGCGCCCACGAGCACGTAGTCGACGCCTGCCAGGATCGCGCCGAACATCGCGGGGGCCGTGGCCGGCTGGATCCTCTCCAGGTAGTTGATGCCGACGATGCCATCGTGTCCCTCCTTCGCGAGCCAGACCTCGGCGAAGTTGCCGAGGACGGTGAGGATTTCGGCCGGGGCCCCGCCCGTGGCGCGCAGCCGCGGGGTGGGCCGCATCGGGGCGTCCTCGCCCGTGCCGTCCTCGCGGAAGTAGCGGTCGAGCGCGGTCCGGGCGAGCTCGGGGAGCGGGAAGGCGGCCAGAGCGCGCCGGGCGTGCCCGCCCGGGTCGCCGGTCTGCAGGACGCGGGCCAGTACGACGTCCAGCGCGGTCCCGGAGACCACGCCGAGCTGTCCCTCGCGGGAGACGGCCTTGGCCAGCCGCCAGCCGGAGACCCCGACGCCCATGCCGCCCTGGATCAGCCAGGGCCGCGGTGCGGCGGTTCCGTTCGGGGGGATCTGCGGCATGGGGGCACGTCCGTCGCTCGGTGGGTCACCCGAACCTACGGTTGCGTAGGTTCGCTCGTTCCCAGTGTCCCCGTACGGGTGTGCGCCGGCCCGTGGCGAAGGTCCCCGGACCGGGGGGCGGTGGTCCCGAGCGGCCACGGCCGGGCGGACCGCGCCCCGGATCGGCAGGCCGGCATGGGACAGGGCCGCCCGGGGAGGTCTTCTCCCGGGCGGCCCCGTGTCTGACGGTTCAGCAGGTGCTCATCGGGCCCCGGTGGGGGTCAGAAGGTGAGCTTCCAGCTGTCGATCTTGCCGGTGTCGATGTTCGCGTTGTCGTTGACACGCAGCTTCCACACGCCCTGGGCGACCTCGGAGGAGGCGTTGACCGTGTAGGACTTGATGATGTTGTCCGTGCTGCTGCCGGTGCGGTTGTGCAGGTTGTAGATGCTGCCGTCCGGGGCGATGAGGTCCACCTTCAGGTCACCGATGTAGGTGTGGAGGATGTTCACATCCACCTTGAGGGTGCTCGGCGCGTTGCCGGTGCGGTTCACGGTGATCGGCGACTCGACGGTCGAGTTGTCGTTGATCGCGTAGTCCGTGGTGTTCTCGAAGACGGTCTGCTGCTGGGTGCCGACCGTCCAGGTGAACGCCGCCGTGCCGGTCTGGTTCGCGGAGTCCGTCACCGTCACGGTCACGTTGGACGTGCCCGCGGTGTTTGCGGTACCGGTGATCAGGCCGGTCGAGGAGTTGATCGACAGCCCGGCCGGGAGACCGGTCGCCGCGTAGCTCAGCGCACCCGCGTTGGTGCTGGTGGCCTGGATCTGGAGGCTGACGGCGCTGCCCGTGACGGTGTTCTGGTTGCCCGGGTTGGTGACCGAGACGCCGTTCACGATGCGCGGGCCGACGTTGATGGCCGCCCACGCGTTGGCCGCGTTGTTGTAGGTCGCCGAGCCGGCGCCGTACAGGTCGGCCGCCGCCTGCAGGGTGGCCACACGGGCGGCCGCGTAGTCGGTGGTCGACCGGAACAGGCCGGTGGTCAGCGCGCGGAACCAGATCTTCGAGGCGGCGTCGCGCCCGATCGCGGTGACCGGGAGGCCGTCGGAGGTCGGCGAGTCGTAGCTCACGCCATTGACGACCTTGGCGCCCGAGCCCTCGGAGGCCAGGTAGTACCAGTGGTTGGCCGGACCCGAGGAGTAGTGGACGTCGATGGAGCCGATGCCCGAGTACCACGCGTCCTTGGAGCTGCCGTCCTTGCTCGGCTTGTCCATGTAGCGCAGGGGGGTGCCGTTGCCGCGGATGTCGATCTTCTCGCCGACCAGGTAGTCGCCGACGTCCTGCGGGTTGTTGGCGTAGAACTCGACGGCCGCGGCCATGATGTCGGAGGTCGCCTCGTTCAGACCACCGGGCTCACCGGAGTAGTTCATGTTGCCGGTGACCGAGGTCAGGCCGTGGGTCATCTCGTGCGCGGCGACGTCGGTGGACGTGAGTGGCTTGACGTTGCCGTCACCGTCTCCGTACGTCATGCAGAAGCACTGGTCGCTCCAGAACGCGTTCACGTAGTTGTTGCCGTAGTGGACCCGGCTGTACGGGGCGACTCCGTCGTTGCGCAGGCCGTTGCGGCCGTGCACGTTCTTGTAGTAGTCCCACGTGACCGCGGCGCCGTAGTGCGCGTCGGCGCCGGCCGTCTCCAGGTTGGCCGGCAGTCCGTTGCCCCAGATGTCGTCCGGGCCGGAGAAGAGCGTTCCGGTGCCGGAGGTGCCCCGGTTGAGGTTGTACGTCTTGTGGCCGCCGCGCGCGGCGTCGGTCAGGTTCCAGGTGCTGCCCGACTGCGTGGTGCCGAGGGTCACCTGACCGCTGTACATGGTGTTGCCGGTGCCGGTCTCGATGGCCTGCCATTCGGTGATCTTGGCGCCGGTCTTGGCGTCGGTGATCACGTGGAGCTCGTTCGGCGTGCCGTCGTGCTGGAGGCCGCCGACGACGGTCTCGAACGCGAGGACCGGAGTGCCCTTGGCCGCCCAGATCACCTTGCGGGCGCTCTTGGTGGCCTTGAGTTCCTTGGAGCCCTCGGCGCCGGCGGCGGAGACGGCCTGGCTCTCGGCGGCCGCCGGGGTGACCGTGGCGTTGGTGTCCGCGACCTTGATCTCGTGGTTGGTCGCCTTGGTCACGCTCTTGGTGACGCCGTTCTTCGCGTGGACGGTGAGGTCACCGCCGAGCACCGGGAGTCCGTTGTAGGTGCGCTCGTACATGGTGTGCGTGGTGCCGTCCGCGTCCTGGACCACTTCACGGACGACGAGCTGCTCGCCACTGCCGAGACCGAGCGCCTTGGCGGCCTGTGCGGTGGTCGAGTTGGCCTCGGCGAGGAGCGTCGCACGCTCCGAAGCGCTGAGTGTGCGGTTGGCCGCGCCCGGGTTGGACTTGGCGGCCGCGGGTGCCTTCGACGCGGTGGCGTCGGCGGTTGCGGTTGTGGCCTGTATGCCGACGGCGAGCAGGGCTGCCGCGGCTACGAGCGCGCCGACCGCAGTGGCACGCCTTTGGGGGGTGGGACTCAACGCAGACTCCTTCTGCAAGGGGGGTTCCGGATGGCTGGGTGGGCCTCCGGGCAGATCAGGGCTGGTGCGATGAACGGTCGAAGAGTGCCACCCACAGGAGATAATGTCAGGACCGCGTCAAATGATTGGCCAAAAACGGTTCGTTGTTCGAAGAGACAGGTCCGGTATCCGGACTGTTCACATTCGCGTGCTCGTCGCGGGGGCCGGCATTCGGAACAGCCGGTACCGGTCGCTAACACTTGGGCAACGAGAGGCTTCGTTGCCCCAAACGGCATTTACCGTACTGGCGTTTGTCGTACTGTTTCTCGGTGCGACAGATGTCCGTTGCCCGGGGAAGCCGTGGACAGTCGCCGCTGTCGATAGACCACGTGCCAGGGGGGCCCATGAGGCATGTCCATATTCCTGCGCAAAGAGTGGCCAGGGCGGCCCGTGACACCCTGGCGCCCGCGCGGCGCCTCGGTGACAAGGCGCGTTGGTACCTTCCCGCCGCACTCGTCGCCGACTTCCTCGGAGCCGCCGTACCCGTGGGCCTCGTCTTCCAGGCCGCCCAGCAGGTACGACCCCTCTACTGCGCCCTCGCCGCCGCGGTCGCGTGGACCGGCGTGCAGGCGCTGCGCCGGCGCTACGCGACCCGGGTCCTCGGGGAGTCCCGCGGAGTGCTGCCCGTCGTACACGACTGGCTGATTCTGATCGGCGTCCTGGCCGTGGCCCGCGTGGTGACCGAGGAGGACACGCCCCGACTGTCGGCGCTGGGCGCTCTGCTGCCCGCCCTCCTGATCACCGTCGCCTGCCACAAACTGACCTACCGTCACCTCTCCGCCGCCCGGCGCGAGGCCCAGGCCGTCAGTCGGGTCCTGGTCGTCGGCGAGCCCGACGCCGCCGAGGACGTGATCGCGCACCTCGCCTCGCGCACCGACCACCCGTACGTGGTCGTCGGCGTGGTCCCGGTCGGCGACGGCCCGCTCGGCAGCGGGGTGCCGGTGGCGACCCGGCTCGGCGCCGACATGCCCAAGACCCCGAACGGCGACTCCGCCGCCGTGCTCGATGCCGTCCGCGGCCTGCACGCCGACCTGGTCCTGGTGGCCCCCGGCGCACGGATCGCGGGGGAGCGGCTGCGCCGCGTCGCCTGGGCCCTGCACGACGCCGGACTGGAACTCGCCGTCTTCCCGGGGCTCGTGGAGATCTCCGTCAAGCGACTGGAGACCCTGTCCGCGGGCGGGCTCGCCATGCTGCGGGTCGCGCCGCCGGTCAGCCGGGGCGTGCAGCCCCTTCTCAAGTCCGCCCTGGACCGCGCGGGAGCCGCCGTCGGGCTGGTACTGCTCGCGCCGCTCTTCCTCGCGATCGTCCTCGCGATCCGCTTCGGCTCGCGCGGCCCGGCCTTCTACCGGCAGGGGCGCATCGGCCGCGACGGGGCCCCGTTCACGATGTGGAAGTTCCGCACGATGGTCATGGACGCCGACGCGCGGAAGGCCGAGCTGTCCGGGGCCAACGAGAACGACGGCCTGATGTTCAAGATGCGCCGCGACCCCCGGGTGACCCGGGTGGGCCGGCTGCTGCGCCGCACCTCGATGGACGAACTGCCGCAGCTGATCAACGTGCTCACCGGCCACATGTCGCTGGTCGGCCCGCGCCCGCCGCTGCCCGAGGAGGTGGCGCAGTACGACGAGGTCGAGCTGCGCCGGCTCACCGTGCGGCCCGGGATGACCGGGCTGTGGCAGATCAGCGGTCGGTCCGACCTGTCGTGGGACGAAACGATCCAGCTCGACCTGCAGTACGTCGACAACTGGTCGTTCACCAGTGACGTCGACGTCATGGGCCGTACGCTCCGCGCCGTCGTCGACGGTCGCGGAGCGTACTGAAGGGCTCCGGGTGGGATCAGCCGTTCTGCCCGCTGCCCTCGCGCCACCACCGGTAGGTGGAGGCGATGCCGTCGCGCAGCGGGATGCCGGGCTTCCAGCCGAGGGAGGTCAGGCGGCCGACGTCCAGCAGCTTGCGGGGGGTCCCGTCAGGCTTGGAGGTGTCCCAGGCGAGCCGGCCGCGGAAGCCGGTCACCTCGGCGACGGTCTCCGCCAGTTCCCTGATGGTCAGGTCCTCGCCGCAGCCGATGTTGACGGGCTCGTCGCCGTCGTACGAGTTCAACAGCACGGCGCACGCCGCGGCGAGGTCGTCCACGTGCAGGAACTCCCGGCGCGGGGTGCCCGATCCCCACAGGGTGACCTCCTCGCGGCCCTCCGCGGCGGCCTCGTGGAACCGCCGGATCAGGGCGGGCAGGACGTGCGAGGACTCCAGGTCGAAGTTGTCGCCCGGACCGTAGAGGTTCGTCGGCATGGCGGAGATGTACGAGGCCCCGTACTGCTTGCGGTACGACTGGACCTGGACGATGCCGGCGATCTTCGCGAGGGCGTAGGCCTCGTTGGTCGGCTCCAGGGGGCCGGTCAGCAGGGCGTCCTCGTGGATCGGCTGCGGGGCCAACTTGGGGTAGATGCAGGACGATCCGAGGAACAGCAGCCGGCCGACGCCGGCGGCGTGCGCGCCGGCGATCACGCTGAGTTGGATCTGGAGGTTCTCCTCCAGGAACTGCACCGGGTAGGTGCTGTTGGCCATGATCCCGCCGACCTTGGCCGCGGCCAGCACGACGGCGTCCGGGCGGACGTCCCTCAGGTACGCCCCGGTCGCGGCGGCGTCCCGCAGGTCCAGCTCGGCGCGGCCGCGGGTGAGCACCTCGTGGCCGTCGGCGGTCAGCCGCCGGGCGACCGCGGAGCCCACGAGGCCGCGGTGACCCGCGACGAAGACGCGGGCGTTCGGGGGCAGGAGAGGCGTACTTGTCATACCGCCGATGATGCCAGTCCGCTCCCGCGGGGGCGGCAGCGGTCCGGGCCCGGCCTGACGCCCGGCGGCGGCCGGACGGGGCAAATTCAGCCCCACCGGCGTTTGAGGCGCGGAGCCCCAGGCTTGCGGCCGCACTTGGGCACTCAGGCGGGCAAAATCCAGCCCGACCGGCGTTTGAGGCGCGGGGTGTGGGGCGGAGCCCCGCACGGCGAAGCCGCCAAGGGCCGGTTCCGGCGGGGCAGGCGCCGCAAGGGCGGTTGGGCCCGGCGTGTACGGTACGCATCCAGTCCCCGGGGCCTCAACCGACCGGGTACGGCTTCGGGCGGGCAGGGGAAGCACGCTCAGCATTACGAACACAACGCACCCCAGGGGGACCACATGGCCAAGACCGCACTGATCACCGGCGTCACCGGACAGGACGGCTCGTACCTCTCCGAGCTGCTGCTCTCCAAGGGCTACACGGTGCACGGGCTCGTGCGGCGGTCCTCCAGCTTCAACACCGAGCGGATCGACCACATCTACCAGGACCCCCAGACCGCCAACCGGTCCTTCGTGCTGCACCACGCCGATCTGTCGGATGGTGTGGCCCTGGTGAACCTGCTCCGCGAGATACGGCCCGACGAGGTCTACAACCTCGGTGCGCAGTCGCATGTCCGGGTGTCCTTCGACGCCCCGCTCTACACCGGCGACGTGACCGGTCTCGGCGCGCTGCGCCTGCTGGAGGCCATCCGGGCCAGCGGTGTCGACACCCGCATCTACCAGGCCTCGTCCTCCGAGATGTTCGGCGCCACCCCGCCCCCGCAGAACGAGGGGACCCCGTTCCACCCGCGCAGCCCGTACGGCGCCGCGAAGGTGTTCGCGTACTGGACCACGGTGAACTACCGCGAGGCGTACGACATGTTCGCCGTCAACGGGATCCTCTTCAACCACGAGTCCCCGCGCCGCGGCGAGACCTTCGTGACCCGCAAGATCACCCGCGCCGTGGCCCGGATCAAGGCCGGCCTCCAGGAGAAGCTCTACCTCGGCAACCTCGACGCCGTCCGCGACTGGGGCTACGCCCCCGAGTACGTGGACGCCATGTGGCGGATGCTCCAGCAGGACGAGCCCACCGACTACGTGGTCGCCACGGGTGTGGCCGCGACCGTCCGCGAGTTCGTCGAGGCCTCCTTCGCCCACGCCGGTCTCGACTGGAACGAGCACGTGCGCTACGACCCCAAGTACGAGCGCCCCAGCGAGGTCGACGCGCTCATCGGAGACGCCTCCAAGGCCCAGGAGCTGCTCGGCTGGAAGCCGTCGGTCCTTGTCGCCGAACTGGCCCGCATCATGGTCGACGCCGACATCCGCCAGGTCGAGGACCAACTGGCGGGCGCTACCGTCCGCATCGACCGCTGAAGCCTTATATTTCGCCTACGATTTGCCGTGTCCCGGTCACTCCGTCAGGTACGACCGGGGCAAACCTGCCGTATGTCCGCAGTGCACCCTCCATGCGGAACCTGTTGATTCCAACTTGGTATGCAATGGGTCAAGCAAGGTGACCGGGCCGTTCCACGAGCCCTAGTCTGCGCCTGTACATATGGCTGTTCGGATAGTTCCAGCCATCAAAACCGGGCTGTTGCCCTGGGGGGCTCATGCGTAGATCCAGAGGGCTGACTGCTGCCCTCGTCCTGTCACTGGCCGGTGCCGGCACCGGTATAGGCCTGGTGTTGATGCCCGAGGCGTCCGCCATCACGCCGCCGGTGGCCTTCACCGCCGACGAACTGCCCACCTGGCAGCCGAACGGCATCGTCTGGGCGATGGCCCAGGCGAACGGGACCGTCTTCGCCGGCGGCACCTTCTCCGCCGTGCGCCCGCCCGAGGGCACCGCCGGCGCCGAGCAGGAGGCCGTCAACTTCGTCGCCCTCGACGCCGCGACGGGCAACCCCACCTCCTGCAAGCTGGCCTTCACCATCGGCGACGGCACCGCGACCGTACGGACGCTGGTCGTCTCGAAGGACCAGAAGACCCTCTACGCGGGCGGCTCCTTCGGCGCCGTCAACGGCACCCCGGTCTCCAGCGTCGCCGCGATCGACATCGCCAGCTGCACCCCCAAGGCCTCGTTCCACCCGAGCTTCCCCGCCACCGTGCGCGCGCTCGCCGTCACCGACGACACCCTGTACGCGGGTGGCGACTTCAACTCCGTCGAGGGCCAGACCCGCGAGCGGTTCGCCGCGATCGACGCCAACTCCGGAGCGGTCAAGCCGTTCGTCGCCAACGTCGACGAGCCGGGCCGCGCGGTCGAGGTCACCCCCGACGGCAAGAACGTGCTGCTCGGCGGAGACTTCTTCACGGTCAACGGCAAGACCAGCCACGCCCTGGCCGTGGTCGACGCCGGCACCGGCGCGGTCACCAAGACCTACACCAACATCCCGTCGAACTCGGTCGTCAAGGACATCTCCACCGACGACACCGGCTTCTACACGGGCAACGAGGGCTCCGGCGGCGGTGTCTTCGACGGCCGCATCGGCCTGCGCCTGAGCGACTTCTCCGAGAAGTGGCGCGACCGCTGCCTCGGCGCGACCCAGTTCGTCCTGCCGTACCAGGGAGTGCTCTACAGCTCCTCGCACGCGCACGACTGCTCCACCGAGCTGGAGTTCCCCGACGGCAAGCGGAACTTCCTGCTGGCCCAGCCGACCAACCACGAAGGCGTCGCCCCCGCGCCCGTGGACGGCTTCGTCCGCGGCCCCGGCAAGCTCGGCTGGCACCCCACCGCCAACGACGGCATCGGCGAGGGCATCGGCCCGCGCGTCATGGCCGTGGCGGAGAAGGGCGACGTCAAGTACATGTGGGTCGGTGGTGAGTTCACCCTCATCAACGGCAAGGCCCAGCAGGGCCTGACCCGCTTCGCCTCCACCGGCGACCGCGGCGCCCCCACCACCCCGGTGGTCAGCGCCGGCAGTGTCAAGCCCGGCGAGGCCCAGGTCCGCTGGCGCACGAGCTACGACTCGGACGACAGCAAGCTGACGTACCGCATCTACCGCAACGGCTCGGCCACCCCGATCGCCACCGTCACCGCGAACTCCCTGGAGTGGGAGCGCCCCCAGGCCTCCTGGAACGACGCCACGGTCAAGGCCGGCCAGACGTACACCTACCGTGTGACCGCGACCGACGGCGCGGGCAACACCAGCGCCCTGTCGGCCACCGCCTCGGTGACGGTCCCGACCGCGGTCCACGCGTACCCGAACCAGGTCCGCGCGGACGGCGCCCAGCTGTACTGGCGCTACGACGACGGGGTCAGCCCGTACGTCGCAGACTCCTCCAACGGCGGCAACACCAGCGGCCTCCAGGTCAACACCCCGGCCCTGCGCCAGTCGCCCGGCGCCGTCTCCGGCACCAGCACCGCGATGGGCTTCAACGGCACGAGCCAGCAGGTCTACAGCGACCACCGCCAGACCGTGGGCAGCGCGTTCACCGTCGAGACCTGGTTCAAGACGAACACCATCCGCGGCGGCAAGCTGATCGGCTTCGGCAACAACACCACCCGCAACAGCGGTTCGTACGACAAGCAGATCTACATGACCAACACCGGTCGTCTGGTCTTCGGCGTCTACAACGGCGGGGCCAAGACCATCTCCACCGGTCTGCTGGACACGTACAACGACAACAAGTGGCACCACGTGGTCGGCACCCAGGGCCCCGGCGGCATGGCCCTGTACGTCGACGGCCAGAGCAAGGGCACGCTGAACGTCACCACCTCGCAGGCCTACGCGGGCTACTGGCACGTCGGCGGCGACAACCTGTCCGGCTGGCCGACCCGCCCGACGAGCAACTTCTTCGCCGGGCAGCTCGACGAGACGGCCGTCTACCCTTCGGCGCTCACCCAGGCCCAGGTCAAGAGCCACTTCGACCTGGCCGGCGCCCCCATCGACACGGTCTCCACGGTCAAGGCGGCCGAGGACACCTACATCAACCAGGGCGCCCCGGGCACCGCCTACGGCACGTCCACCTCGCTCGCGGTGCGCGGCACCTCGGCGTACGAGACGTACCTGCGCTTCAGCCTCCCGGCCGCCCCGGCCGGTCAGGTCCTGAAGTCGGCCTCGCTCCAGTTCAAGACCACGACGCAGACGGGCGCCGGCACCGCCGACAAGGTGTCCGTGGTCCCGGTCACCGGTACCTGGAGCGGCGCGGGCACCACCTTCAACACCAAGCCCACGCTCGGCACCACCCCGCTCGGCAGCGTCGCGAGCGTGCCGGACGGCTCCGCGGTCCAGAACGTCACGCTGGACACCACCGCGCTCTCCGCGGTGCTGGGCAGCAGCTACAGCCTGGCGCTGACGAGTGCGGGCACCGACCCGCTGTGGCTCTGGTCCTCGGAGTCCACCGCGGCGGAGGGCGCCCCGCAGCTGGTGCTCACCTTCGGCGCGAAGTAGCCGTAGGAGCGGGGCCCGGCCACACCGGCCGGGCCCCGCACCCCTGTCCCAACCAGCACGTAAGTACGGGAGCCACCCGATGTACCGACGCTCCGCAGCGGCTGCTGTTCTGCTGGCCGCCGCCCTGACGCTGACCGCCTGCAGTTCGGACGGGGGCAAGGCCGACTCCGGCGCGGAGGCCAAGGCACAACCCCCGGCCTCCTCGCCGGTCCCCGACCCGGCGGACGCCCCCGCGCCGTCGACCGACCCGAACGCGAAGCCGACCGGCCCCGTCCTGCCCGACGCGAAGCTCACCCCGAAGACGGGCAGCTTCACCGCGCAGGAGAAGCAGTACCTGAGCGGGCGCGTCCCGGAGAAGACGGACCCGGCGGCCGTCCTGCAGAGCGGCCAGGAGGCCTGCCAGCGGGTGGCGCGCACGGCGAAGCACGACAAGGACGCGGCGACCGGCTCGATCATCGCCGGGGAGATCGCGGGCGCGAAGGACGCCATCAACCTCCTGTGCCCGGAGCAGAAGCCGATCCTCGCGGCGGCCGAGAAGGGCTTCCCCGACGGCACCCGTACCTCGCCCGCGGCGGGCACGTACCGGGCACTGACCCAGGCCACGACCTGCAAGTGGGAGGCGAAGGGCAAGGACGGCTCGGTCCTCGCCGCCAGCCCCGAGACCGCGCCGAACCCGGGCGACAAGATCACGGCTACGATCCCGGCCGGCACCGCCGAGTTCAACTCGGTGGGCTGCTACGCCTGGATCCCCGCGTAAGGGTCGCCACCGCCGTACGAGAACGCCCCCTGGGACCGGACTGCCGGGCCCCGGGGGCGTTTTCGTACGCCGGTGCGGGGTAGCCGCGTGCAAGTACGCGACCGCGACACCGGCATTCGGAGGCGAGTCCCATGAGTGGCCTGGGCGGCTGCATCGGCTTGATCGTGGTGGGGGCCATCCTCACCTTCGCCAGCGACTGGGAAATGCGCAGCGTCGACCTCGACCTGGTCGGCCTCATCATGATGGCGGCGGGAGCCATCGGCCTCGCCGTGTACTCCAGCGTCCTCAAACGCCGCCGCGCGGCGGGAGCGATCCCGGTGGTGGAGGAACACCGCCGGGATGACCTCTAGTGCGGTGGACCCTTCCGGTCGCAGCACTAGGCTCTGGTGCTCCGGCGGGCGGCCTCGTACACCGGGAGCAGGGCGTCCAGGACCGCGTCCATCGAGAAGGACTCCGAGGCCAGTTCGCGCGCGGCGCGCGAGGCCGCCGCGTTCGCCGCCGGGTCCAGCAGGGACAGCACCGCCGACGCGACACCCTCCGGGCCCGGGTCGACCACCCGGCCCGCGCCCGCCCCCGCAATGTCCTTGGCCAGCCCGTTGGAGTGCGTCACCACCGACGGCACGCCCACCGAGAGCGCCTCGAGTACCGACATCGGGAACGGCTCGTCCACCGAGGGGAGTACGTAGACGTGGGCGCGCCGCAGCTCCGCCAGTACGGCCTCGCCGGACAAGGCCCCCGGGACCGTGAAGCGGTCCGACAGGCCGAGGGCGTCGATGCGCGCGCGTACGGCAGCCAGCTCGCCCTCGTCCGGGCCCGCGACCACGAAGTGCGCGTCCGGGTGCACGGCCAGCACCGCCGGCGCCGCGTCCACGAAGTCCACCGGCCGCTTGCGGGCCTGCAGGCGTGCCGAGTACAGGATCCGCGGCGGGCCGCTCAGCGGGGGCCGTTCCTCCTGCGCCGGCGTCCCGTTCACCAGCCGTACGGCCCGCGCCAACGGCGTGCCCACCACCGCGTCCAGGCCCTCCCGTTCGTACGGGGTCAGGTACAACACGGCGTCCGCGCCGCGCAGCAGCCGGCGTACCGCCACCGCGTCCAGCACCTTCGCCAGCAGCTTCTCGCTCGGGTCGACCATCCCGTGGGTCTGCAGCACCAGCGGCTTGCCGGCCCGCAGCGCCGCCAGCGCCACCGGCAGGGTCACCAGGTCGCGCGCCAGGTGGACGTGGACCACGTCGGCCTCCCGCACCAGGCGCCCGGCCGAGGCCAGCAGCGCGGGCGAGGTCATTCCGCTGAAGCCGAGGGGGAGCAGCCGGCGGGCCGGAAACAGCCTGGCGGGCACTCCTTCGACGGAGGTGGGCCACGGTTCGCCGAAGCCCTCGCCGAGCGCCAGCAGCCGGGCCTCGTGTCCGCGCGCCCGCAGCCCCTTGGTCAGGTTCAGCGCGACCCGGACCGGCCCGCCGAAGGCGTGCGAGGGGGAGTGCAGGGTGACGGCGTGCAGGACTCTCGAACCCGTACTCACTTCGGCTCCTCGACCGGGCGGCGCCGCCCGTCCTGGGTCTGCAGGGTCAGCTCCGGCAGGTCCTTGTGCACGACGGAGCCCGCGCCCGCGACCGCGCAGCGGCCCACGGTCACTCCGGCCAGCACGGTCGCCCGCACCGCGACCCACGCGCCGTCCTCGACGGTGATCGGCGCGTTGCGGTAGCGGAAGTCCGCGGCCCGGTGGTCGTGCGAGCCGGTGCACAGCAGGGCCTCCTGCGAGAGGCACACGTTCGCGCCGATCGTCACCGGCTCCAGGTTCAGCAGCCAGGCACCCTCGCCGATCCAGGTGTGGTCCCCCACGGTGAGCTTCCACGGCCACAACACCCGCACCCGGTGCCGGATCAGCACGCCCTCGCCGATCCGCGCCCCGAAGGCCCGCAGCAGCGCGACCCGCAGTCGCGCCGGGCAGAACCAGCTCATGAACAGCGTGTTCATCACGGCGAACCAGAGCGCCTGCGTCAGCAGCCCGCGACCCTTGTCGTATCCGGCCAGCGTGAAGGCAGGAAGGTCCCGCACTCAAAGCCCCGATCGTCCGCCCCCGGACCCCGTCCGCGGGGACCCCCGCCGGCGCCTCCCCGGGCGCGCCCGCTCAGACTAGACTGCGCGCGGATCAGGCACATGGGGTGGGGGCGGTAGTGGCAACGGACATACGCAAGCCCTCCGTCGCACCCGCGCCGTCGGACGCCGAGGACGAGAGGCAGTGGGGCAGGGTCACCACCCCGCGCACCCTGCTCTCGCGCGCGCTGTCCGTCCCGCTCGCCCTCGGATTCACCGTCTTCCTGCCGCTGTTCGTCGCCGTCCAGACCGGTGACGGCCAGCGCGACGCTGCCTTCTGGCTCCAGCTCCTGCTCACCATGTACGCGGGCGGCCGGCTCTCAGCGATGGTGCTCACGAACCGCCGCAAGCTGCTCCAGGGCTCCTTCTGGCTCTTCGTCTACATGGCCATGGGCGTGGCCCCGCTCGCCCAGGCGGTCCTCGGCCGCGTCCCGACACCGGTCGTCGGTCCGCGTTCCGACCTCACCGTCGCCATCGGGCTGGTCCTGCTCGGCTGTCTCGCCTTCGACGTCGGCGCCCTGCTGGCCCGTCACAGGCCGGCCGGCCGCGCGGGCGGCTCCCAGAAGAAGTCGCGGCCGGTGATGGCCCACCGGCGGCGCCTCCAAGCGCTCACCGCGATCTCGTTCCTGTGTAGCGCCGTCTTCGTCATGAAGCTGGGCGGCCCGGCCGTCTTCTTCTCCAGCCGTCAGGAGATCATCGCGGGCATCGAGGAGGCGGGCATCTCCGACGGCGACGGCCAGGCCGGGCAGGCGCTGCTGCGCGGCTTCGGCACCGTACCGGCGCTGCTCTCGCTGCTGCTGTACACGCGTTGGCTGATCACCTCGAAGTTCGCCCGCCGCAAGGTGTCGATCATCGTCACCTGGTCGGCGCTCGCCGTCCTCAACCTGGTGGTCAACAACCCGATCTCGAACCCGCGCTACTGGTTCCTGACGGTCATGTTCGCGCTGCTGTTCACCGTCTTCCCGGTGAGCGCCGCCATGTACCGGGTGGCGCTGTCGATGGCGGTGATCGTCGCCCTGCTCCTCTTCCCGTTCGCGGACCGCTTCCGCTACGACGAGAAGAACTACAAGCCGGTCGAGACCACGTCCTTCCTGGAGCCGATGGCGCTCAAGGACTACGACCAGATCGGCATGTTCGCGAACACCATCACCTTCTCGAACTCCGGTCCCGGCCATTCCTACGGCCGCCAGCTCGCGGGATCGATCTTCTTCGCGGTGCCGCGCTCGATGTGGCCCGGCAAGCCGCGCGACACCGGCGTGATGGTCGGCCAGTGGATGGGCACGGTCAACACCAACCTCTCGTCCCCGATCTGGGCCGAACTCTGGCTCGACTTCGGCCCGCTGGGCATGGGCGCCGGCCTGCTCGGCATCGGCTACGCCTCGGCCCGGGTGGACCGCCGCTACGCGAAGCGCGCCACCCGGCGCTCCCCACCGGGCAGCCTGATCTCCGTGGTGGTCCCGCTGGTCGCCGGATACTCCTTCATCCTGCTGCGCGGGCCGCTGCTCCAGGCGTCCGGGCGGGTCGCGATCGCGGGCCTGTGCCTCGCGCTCGTGGCCACGTACCGTCAGGACCGGGCCACCACACTGCGCTGACCAACCGCATAACAATCGACGGAAAGTGGGTCGGATGTCCTCCGTTGTCACCCTCGCGGTCGTCGGCGCCGGTGACCGGGGCACCGGTCACGCGCGCTGGGCACTGGCCCATCCGGACCGGGCCCGGGTCGTCGCGGTGGCCGAGCCGCGCACGGTCCGGCGGGACCGGTTCGCGGCCGACCACGGCCTGGACGCCTGGGCGGCGGTGGCGGACTGGTGGGAGCTGGCGGCCCGGGGCCGGATCGCGGACGCGGTCCTCATCTGCACCCTGGACCGGGACCACCTGGAACCGGCCCTGGCCTTCGCCGCGCTCGGCTACCACGTCATGCTGGAGAAGCCGATGGCGCTCACCGAGGAGGAGTGCCGGCGGATCGTGGCGGCGGTGGAGGAGGCCGGGGTGACCCTCGCGGTCGGCCACGTCCTGCGCTACACGCCCTACACGCAGGCGCTGAAGCGCGTCCTGGACTCCGGCCGGCTCGGGGAGATCGTCAGCGTCCAGCACCTGGAACCGGTCGGCTTCTGGCACCAGGCCCACTCGTTCGTCCGGGGCAACTGGCGGCGCGAGGACGAGGCCACCTCCATGCTGATGGCCAAGTCCTGCCACGACCTGGACTGGCTGCAGTACGTGCTCGGGCAACCGCCGGTACGCGTCTCCAGCTTCGGGCGCCTCTCGCACTTCCGGCCCGAGAACAGGCTGGCCGGCGCCGCCGACCGCTGCCTGGACTGCGCGGTGGAGACGAGCTGCGCGTACTCCGCCAAACGCGAGTACGGGGAGCGGCTCGCGCGCGGCGAGCGCGGCTGGCCGCTGGGCGTGGTCGTCGACGAGTTCGCCCCGCAGGCCCTGGAGACGGCCCTGCGGGAGGGGCCGTACGGGCGGTGCGTGTACGCCTGCGACAACGACGTGGTCGACCACCAGGTGGTGGCCATGGAGTTCGCCTCCGGAGCCACCGCCACCTTCACCATGACCGCGTTCACCGAATCGGCGGACCGCCAGACCCGCGTCTTCGGCACCCGCGGCGAACTGCGCGGCGACGGCAGGCAGCTGAGCCTCTACGACTTCCTGACGCGCACCGAGGAGCGGATCGACCTCGCCGGCGACGGGTCGATGGACGCCGCCGGCGGCCACGGGGGCGGCGACGCCGGGCTGATGGGCGCCTTCGTCGCCGCCGTCGCCACCGGCGACCGGGACCTGGTGAAGTCCGGACCGCGGGAGTCCCTGATCAGCCACCTGACGGTACTGGCCGCCGAACGCGCCCGGCTCGCGGGCACCGTCGAGACCGTATAGCCGCCTAGGCGGCGGGGGCGGGGGCGGGCTCGGGGGCGCGGAGGCGGGCCACGCGCAGCCAGCCGGCGGTCGCCTTCGCCGCCGAACCGCCCGCCAGGCCCCACGCGGCGCCCGCCACGCCCCACAACGCGTAGCCGCCCAACAGCAGTCCCACCGCGAGCAGGGAGTAGACCACCTGCAACGACAGCGTGGCCTTCGGGGCGAGCACGCGCAGGGTCAGCAACGCACAGGTACCGAGGCCCATGACGGCGTACTGCGCCCCGGTGGCGGGCAGCAGCGCGGACGCCGCCGACCAGGTGTCGCCGAGCAACCCGCGGCCCAGCCGGTCGGGAAGCGCGTACAGCACCGCCCCCCAGCCCGCGCCGACCGCGGCCAGGACCAGGCCGAGCAGGGCCGTCGCCCGGACGGTGGCCCGCTTGCCGCGCAGCCGCCCGAGGACCGGCGGGGCGAAGGCGTTCGCGGAGTTGAACAGCACGTTCAGCGGCCCGAAGAGGGTGGTCGCGCCCCGGAGCGCACCGACGGCGAGGGGGGTCGCGAAGACGCCCAGGCCCAGGACGGCGAGCTGGCTGGAGCCGTTGCCCACCGCGAACTCGACCACGAACCGCTGCCCCAGGTGACCCCGCCGCAGGTACGGGCGCAGGTCCGCGCGGAAGCCGCGTACGTACGGCCGCAGCAGGTACAGGCCGAGCGTCAGCGCCGGCAGCGCCGAGACGCCCCACACCAGCACCAGCCGCCCCGCCGAGGCCCCTTCGGGCTGGGCGCCCAGCGCCGCGACCACGCACACCAGCCGCAGGGCGTCGGCGGCCAGCGCCCGCTCGGGCGTGCGCAGCGCGGAGAAGCAGTACCGCAGCCCGTCCTGCATGAGCACCAGCGGCAGTACGAGGCCCAGCGCGAGGAAGGCCCGCCCGGTGGCCCCGGGCAGCGCGAGGCCCACGGCCACGAGCACCGCACCGGCGGCGGCCGACGCGGCCCCGGTGAAGCCGGCGGCGGAGCGGCAGTGGGCGCCGAGCCCTTCGCCCTTCTCCAGGACGAGGCTCTGGCCGACGTAGGCCATGTTCAGTCCGAGGAGCACGCTGAAGGTCACGTACACCATCGAGAAGTCGGCGAAGGCGGCCGCCGAGGAAAGCCGGGCGGCCAGGACCAGCACCAGGATGTTCGTGGCGCTGGAGGCTGCCTGGTCCAGGACCGACGCGACCGCCGCGAGGCCGCGCCGGCTCACCGCCGGCCCGGGCGGACGGTGCGCAGGGCGACCGTGTCCGTACCGTCGCCGGGGATGTGCTGTTCCGGCTCGTCGACCTCGTAGGCGAGCGGCTGGGGCTGCGGCCGCGAGGCGGCGGGCGCGGGAGGTTCGGCGGCGGCGGCCCCTTCGCGGGCCTTGCCCCGGCCGCGCTTCTCGTCGGGCAGCGGCGCGTGCAGGACCGCGCCCAGCACGGTGCCGCCGGCGCCGCTGATGAGCTCGCGGATCCGGGACAGGTCGGTGCGGTGCACCGCGCGCGGGTCGCAGACGACCAGGACGCCGTCGACGCGGTCCACGAGGGCGAGGGCGTCGGCGTAGGAGAGCACGGGCGGCGCGAGCACGACGACGGTGGAGTTGGGGGAGTCGGCCTCGGAGATCAGCCGGGTGGCGCGCGAGGAGGTCAGCGAGCGGGCGACGTTGCGGACCCGCTGGCCCGGAATCAGGTCGAAGGCGCCGGACTCGCCCGCGTCCACGACCAGCTGGCGACCGTCGGGCCACTCGGTGTCCCCGTGCTGCGCGGGCGGCTGCCCGGCGGCCTGGCCGCCCGGCGCCCGGCTCCAGCGCGGCCGGCCGCCCGCGTCGGTGGGCAGCTGGCTGGCCAGCACCGGGGTGCGCAGGTCGGCCTCGATGAGCAGCACGTCCTTGCCGGTCTCCGCGAAGGAGGCGGCGAGGTTCACGGACACCGCGGCGGCGATCTCGCTGCTGCCCCGCGGGGCGACGACGAGAAGGCGGCGCCGGTCGGCGAAGCGGGAGTCGTAGGCGAGTCGGAACGCCACGGAGCGGTACTCCTCGGCGAGCCGTGGATCGGCCTCGCCGGCCGCGAGGATCGGCCCGCCGCCCGTCTTGTCCCGGGGCAGGTAGCCGAGTACGGGGGCGCGCAGGGCCCGGGCCACGTCGCCCTCGGAGCGCGGCGCCGGGTCGAAGACGAGCCGGACCCAGGCGGCCAGCAGACCGAGCGCGAGGCCCACGGCCGCGCCGAGGGCGAGCGACATCACGATGCCGGGGCCGTCGGCCCCGGGCGGCGCGGTCGCGGCGCTGGTGACCCGGCCCGGGGTCATGTCGAGGGCCTGGAGCTTGGTGATGTTGCTGTTGAGCGTGTTGACCTTGCTCTGCAGGTCGGTCTTGGACGAGTAGGCCGCGTCGCGCGCGGGACCCGCCGGCATCGCGTTGATCTGCTTGACGAGCTCGTCGAGCTGCTTGGCGACCGGGTCGCGCTGCTCCTGGTAGCCCGTGACCATCTTGTCGCGGGTGGCGTCGAGGGACTCCTGCCGCTTGAGCAGGTACGCCTCCGTCATCGCGTTGGCCCGCTTGGCGGCCTCCTTCGGGGAGGACGCGGTGTAGGTGAAGCGGAGCACCATCGTCTGCGGCGGGTTGGTCACCTGCAGGCCGCTGCGCAGGGAGGCGAAACCGGAGGCGGAGACGCCGAGCTTCTTCGCCGCCTCGTTGGCTATGGAGGAGCTGAGCGCGACCTGGCGCTCCGAGCCGATGTTGATCGCCTTGTCGGGCGCGAGGCTCGGGTTGAACGGGTCGTCGGTGGGCGCGCGCAGCACCACGTCGGCGGTCGCGACGTAGGTGTCGGCCGTGGAGACACCGAGGTAGACGCCGCCCAGCAGTCCGATCCCGATGCCGGCGCCGATGAGCCGGCGGTAGCGCAGGAGCTGTCGGAACTGATCCCGGAGGAGGTCGGGTTCGTCCTCGGCCGGGGCCGCTGCAGGGCGGTTCGTCTCGATCACGGCCGGGGACCCCCAAGTGCTTCGTCTATCAGTGCGTCGATCCGGGCCAGGCCCGCTTCGCGGCTCAGGTGGGCCGCCACGTGGCGCGGTCCGGCCGCTCCCAGTGCGTCCGCACCGTCGGGGTCCTCGGCGAGGATCCGTACGGCCTTCAGCAGGGCCCCGGGATCCTCCGGCGGCACGAGCACCCCCGCGCCCGAGCGTTCCACTTCCTGGGCCGTCCCGCCCTCGGCCGCCACGGAGGCGACTACGGGTCGGCCGGCCTGGAAGTAGGAGGTGAGTTTCGACGGCACGCTCATGTCCAGTACGGCGGCGTGCTGCGTGACCGCGAGCACGTCCGCCGCCGCGAGGATATCGGGGAACTCGTCGTCGGCGGCAGGGGGGAGGATGTCGAGGTTGGGGACGTCGGCGGCGAGTTCGGCCAGGGCCGAGCGCTGGCTGCCGTCGCCCATCAGGACGAAACGCACGTCCGGATCCAGGCGGGCGGCGCCCACGAGGACTTCGAGCCCCTGCTTGAGCCCCATGTTCCCGGAGTGCAGGACGACGGTCTGGCCGGGGGCCCAGCCCAGGTGCCGGCGGGTCTCGGCGCGCGGCTTGGTGGGCTGCGCCACGTGGGACCAGTTGGGGACCAGGCGGATCTTGTCCCGGTCCACGCCCATGCCGACGACCCGGTCCACGAAGGTCTCGTGGATGACGCCGACGAGCGCGGCCCGCTTGAGGGCGTACGCCTCGGCACGGCTCGCGAGGGCGGCCGCCTTGTCGCCGCCGCTGATCCCGCTCTGCGCGGCGGCCGCGCCCATCAGGTCCTGGACGACCGGAATGTAGGGGACCTTCCACTTCGCCGCGAGCCGGGCCGCGAGCACCCCGCCGGCCAGGCTGGGCATCTGGGCGAGGACCGCGTCCGGCTTCGGCATCCGGGGCGGGGCCACGGCGCCGTGCAGCAGAATCGATCCTTCGAACAGGGCCCGCTTCACGGCGGTCTGACGCGGCGGCACGGTGTGTGCACGCCGGTGCACGGTGACCCCCGCGCGCCGTTCCGTGCGCTGGAGCGCCCCCTTGTACTCCGGCTCGATCGACCACGCCGGATAGTGCGGCATGCCCGCCAGCACGTGCGTCTCGTGGCCGAGATCCGCCCAGTGCTCCGCGATCTGGGTGGCGTACGGCCCAATCCCCGCGTGCTCGGGAGCGTAATTCGTGGAAACCAGCAGCAGGCGCCGGTTACCGGATCTCGACACTGAACGTCCCTTCCACCCCTGGATGATGCGCAGGCCACCCTATTCGTTCATCCGCGCGGTACGGAACGTGCACGCTATTGTCGGCTAATCGGTCGCACCGGGGGGTGCGGCCCAGGGGGTAACAGATGACGGAGCGGGACATGTCGGACTTTGGCGAGCCCGCGCGGCGAGACAACACGAGGCCCTACCGGGTCGGTTACGCGCCGGGTGCCTACGATCTATTCCACATAGGACATCTCAACATCCTTCGGCACGCCCGGAGCCAGTGTGACTACCTGGTGGCCGGAGTGGTGTCCGACGAGATGGCCGAACTCGCCAAGGGACGGCGGCCGATGATCCCGCTCGTCGAGCGGCTGGAGATCGTCCGCAGCGTGAAGTACGTGGACGCCGCGTTCGTCGAGACCGTGCCGGACAAGGTGGAGACCTGGAAGCAGGTCCGCTTCGACGTCATCTTCAAGGGAGACGACTGGAGGGGCACCCCCAAGGGCGACAAGCTGGAACGGGACTTCGCCGCCCACGGCGTCGACGTCGTCTACTTCCCGTACACGGTGCACACGTCCAGCACCCAGCTGCGCCGGGCTCTGGACGCGCTGGCCGAAGCCCCCGCCGGCCCGGGCCAGCTCACCGCCGAACTGCGCTGAGCTCCCGGAACCACTTCACGAGGAACGCCGCCAGGAACAACGCGGCGACCGCGCCGAAGGCCGCGTAGGCGCGGGCGAACAGCCCCCCGCCGCCCAGCGGCAGGAAGACCAGGCAGAACACCCCGTAGTCCACGGGCAGCAACGCCACCGCGCGCAGGGTCGACGGCGCCTCGGCGGGGCTGCCCGGAGCCGGCTTGGGCTTGAGCTTCTCGGTCAACAGCCCGCCGAAGTACGTGACCACCGCGGCGAGCTGGAAGCCCAGCGGCACCAGCAGCCAGCCGTCCGAGCCGGTCCCGTACGCCTCGGGGAAGCGGTGGAAGGCGATCAGTACGCAGCTGTGCAGAGCGGTGAGCTTCGCGCAGTCCACGACGTGGTCGAGCCACTCGCCCGCGGCGCTGCCGCCCCCACGCAGCCGTGCCAGTTGGCCGTCGGCGGAGTCGAAGGCGAACCCGAGGGCGAGGAGGGCCCAGACGGCGAGCCCCAACACCCACGACGGCGCGACCACGGCGACCAGGGCCGCGGCGGCGAAACTGAGGGCGGCGCTGATCAGCGTCACCTGGTTCGGCGTGAGCCCGAGCGCGTACGACCCGGCCGCCAGGTACCGCCCGACGGGCCGGTTGACGAACCGGGAGTAGAGCGACACCCCCTTCGCCGACTTCTGCGCCCCGCGCAGCTCTCGCAGCGCGGTTCCGACTCTGCCCATCCGGCAACCCCCTAGGTGACGATGTCGAACACATCATCGCAGGGGGTGGTCGGCGGGAATGCCCGAGCCCACAGTGGGCGCCGTCAGTTCACCACCCGCAGCAACAGCACCGCGCGGGCCGGGACCGTCACCGTCTCCCCGCCCCGGTGCCGGGTGGCCGGGGGAGCGGCCTGGTCCTCCCGGGAGGTGTCCAGGACGACCTCGTACGACCGGGCCCACGGCGCTCCCGGCAGCACCCAGGCCAATGGCCGGTCCCCGGTGTGCAGTAACACCAGGAAGCTGTCGTCCGTGACCTGCCGGCCCCGCTCGTCACGGCCCGGGATGTCCCGCCCCGACAGGTACATGCCCAGCGCGGCGGCCGGCGCGTACCAGTCCCGCTCCGTCATCTCCACGCCCGCCGGGGTGAACCAGGCCAGGTCCCGCAGTCCGTCGGCGCCCTGCGGCCGCCCCGAGAAGAACGCCCGCCGCCGCAGCACCGGATGGGCGTGACGCAGTGAGATCAGCCGGGAGGTCAGGGCGAAGAGCGACTGCCAGGCGGGATCGGACAGCAGCGACCAGTCCACCCAGCCCGTCTCGTTGTCCTGGCAGTACGCGTTGTTGTTGCCGCCCTGGGTGCGCCCGAACTCGTCCCCCGCCACCAGCATCGGCACCCCCGTGGACAGGAGGAGGGTGGTCAGCAGATTGCGCAGCTGCCGCCGGCGCAGGGCGCCGATCCGCGGGTCGACGCCCTCGGGGGGCTCCCCCTCCACCCCGCAGTTCCACGAGCGGTTGTCGTTGGTCCCGTCCCGGCCCGCCTCCCCGTTCGCCTCGTTGTGCTTGCGCTCGTACGACACCAGGTCGCGCAGGGTGAAACCGTCGTGCGCGGTGATGAAGTTGACCGAGGCGTACGGCCGCCGCCCGCCCCACGCGTACAGGTCGCTCGACCCCGACAGCCGGTACCCCAGATCCCGTACGTCGGGCAGCGCACCCCGCCAGAAGTCCCGTACGGCGTCCCGGTAGCGGTCGTTCCACTCCGTCCACAGCGGCGGGAACGCCCCCACCTGGTAGCCGCCCGAGCCCACGTCCCACGGCTCGGCGATCAGCTTGACCCGCCGCAGCACCGGGTCCTGGGCGATCACCGCCAGGAACGGGGACAGCATGTCCACGTCGTGCATCGAGCGGGCCAGCGCCGCCGCCAGGTCGAAGCGGAAGCCGTCCACCCCCATTTCGGTGACCCAGTAGCGCAGGGAGTCCGTGATCAGGCGCAGCACGTGCGGCCGGCCCGCGTGCAGGGTGTTCCCGCAGCCCGTGTAGTCGGCGTAGCGCCGCTGGTCCGACTGGAGCCGGTAGTAGCCCCGGTTGTCGATCCCGCGCAGCGACAGCGTCGGACCCAGCTCGCCCGCCTCCGCCGTGTGGTTGTAGACCACGTCGAGGATGACCTCGATCCCGGCCGCGTGCAGGGCCCGCACCATCCGCTTGAACTCCCCGACCTGCTGGCCGGCCG
Source organism: Streptomyces sp. NPDC059874 (assembly GCF_042731135.1). NCBI lineage: Bacteria > Bacillati > Actinomycetota > Actinomycetes > Kitasatosporales > Streptomycetaceae > Streptomyces > Streptomyces sp. NPDC059874. The sequence continues at coordinate 63,554 of NZ_JBHWJY010000027.1, read as the reverse complement.
TCCCGCTGGAGGAGTAGCCCGCGTGCGGGGCGAAGTAGCCGATCGAGTTGTAGCCCCAGTAGTTGCGCAGGTTCCGCCGCAGCAGGTGGTCCTCGTGCGCGAACTGGTGCACAGGCAGCAGTTCCACGGCCGTCACGCCGAGCCGCGTCAGGTGCTCGACCGCCGCCGGATGGGCGAGCCCCGCGTACGTGCCGCGCAGCTCCTCGGGAACACCCGGATGGCGCATCGTGAAGCCGCGCACGTGCAGCTCGTAGATCACCGAATCGGCCCAGGGGGTCTTCGGCCGGACGTCGTCCGCCCAGTCGTCGTCATCGTGGACCACCACCCCCTTGGGCACGAACGGCGCCGAGTCCCGGTCGTCGCGCACGGTGTCCGCGATGTACTGCTGCGGCCAGTCGCGGACGTGCCCGTACACCTCCGGCGGCAGGACGAAGTCACCGTCCACGGCCCGCGCGTACGGATCGAGGAGCAGCTTCGCCGGGTTGTACCGGGCGCCCGTCCACGGGTCCCAGCGGCCGTGCACCCGGAACCCGTACCGCTGTCCGGGGCGCACGCCGGGCACGAAGCCGTGCCAGATCTCGTGCGTGAGCTCGGTCAGCGCGCACCGGGTCTCCGCTCCCTCCGCGTCGAACAGGCACACCTCCACCGCCTCCGCGCCCTGCGCCCACAGCGCGAAATTGGTCCCCGCCGTGCCGTCCGGCCCGTGGTGGAACCGGGCCCCCAGGGGATGCGAGGACCCCGGCCACACCGGTGGCCCCGGGCGCGCGGACGCCCTTGACACCTGGCCCCTGACCTGGCCGTTCGGATGGTTCTCCGGTGGGCCGCCGACCTGCGGTACGGGCGCGGCGAGGCCGCTCCGCACCGCTGGTACGGCGTCCACGACGGCGGCTTCCACCGCCTCTTGCTCGGCTGCGCTCGACACTGCCCGCCTCCACGGCTCCTCGGTACCGGCGGGGGCAGGGGAAATGCGGCCCCGGCGTCCCGGCCCGGGCCCGCCCCCGTCTGGTCCTTCACACTGTTCTGCCCGGCTTGATGTGCCCGGAACGTCGACCGCGCTCACGTTTCCCCCGGAGGGGCCCCGTCGTTGGAGGGATCGTGACACTTCTGACGAGGCGGGCAGGGGCGGGCTTGGCCGCCGTGGCGGCATGGGCGGGCCTGCTCGGCGGCCTGACCGGATGCACCGAGGACGGCCGGTCCCCGGTCGAGATCGCCCTCCCGGGCAAACCCCGCTCGCCGGACGAGGCCATCCGCATCACCCCCGAGGACAACGCCAAGGAGGTCCCGGCCGACCAGCGGCTCATGGTCACCGTGCCCGAGGGCCGGCTGGAACGGGTCGTGGTCACCAAGGTGGAGGACGCGCAGCAGGAGCAGGTCCCCGGCGCCATCGCCGAGGACGGGCTCAGCTGGAGCCCCGACCCGGCGGCCGGCCGGCTCGCGCTCGCGGCCAAGTACACCGTGGACGCCGTCGCCCTCGACGGGCACGACCGGCGCCAGGCCCGGCACACCACCTTCACCACCTACGTCCCCGAGGAACGGTTCATCGGCTACTTCAAGCCCGAGAACCGCTCCACCGTGGGCACCGGCATGATCGTCTCCTTCAACTTCAACCGCGCCATCGAGCGCAAGGTGGACGTGGAACGGGCCATCACCGTCACCTCCGAACCGGCGGTGGAGGTCGTGGGCCACTGGTTCGGCAAGGAACGGCTCGACTTCCGGCCCAAGGAGTACTGGAAGCCCGGCACCCGGGTCACCGTGAAGCTGAACCTGCGCGACATCGAGGGCGCGCCCGGCTCGTACGGCATCCAGGACAAGACGGTCACCTTCACCGTGGGCCGCTCCCAGATCTCCACGGTGGACGCGGCCGCGCACACCATGGAGGTGCGCCGGGGCGGGGAGCTGCTCTCCACCGTGCCGATCAGCGCAGGAGCGCCCAAGACCACCACCTACAACGGGAAGATGGTGGTGATGGAGATGTTCGACGTCACCCGCATGAACGGCCAGACCGTCGGCTTCGGCGGCGAGTACGACATCCCCGACGTGCCGCACGCCATGCGGCTCACCTCCTCCGGGACCTTCCTGCACGGGAACTACTGGCTCAGCCCCGACACCTTCGGCTCCAGCAACATGAGCCACGGCTGCGTGGGCCTGCGCGACGACAGGGGCGGCGGCTCGGACACCCCGGCGGGCTGGTTCTTCGACCGGACGCTGGTCGGGGACGTGGTGGAGGTCGTGAACTCGCAGGACAAGACGGTGGCCCCGGACAACGGCCTGGGCGGCTGGAACATGTCCTGGGCCGACTGGGTGGCCGGCTCCGCCATCGCCTGAGCCGCACGGATGATTCGTGTGATCGGAATGCCGTAGCGGACGAGTGTCCTCCCGCACTCGCGTACGAGGCTCCGCGCAGCCTGGGCACGGCGGATCGACCCGGTCCCACGGACGGAGTGTCATGGCAGGCAGGACAGCAAGGGCAAGGGCGTGGTCGCTCGCACTCGCCGCCGTCGCGGTAATCGCCGCGGCGCCGCCGGCCGACACGGCCCGGGTGGTGCTGCGGCAGACGGACGTGGACACCGGCGCGCCCCTGCGCGGCGCCCGGTTCGAGCTCTGGCGGGAGGCCAACGGCCGGCCCGGGCTGCAGACGGCCGGCGAGGGCGCCGACCGGTTGCGCGGCAGCGGCTGCGTGACCGACTCCAACGGCCTGTGCACGGCCAACCCTCCGGTGGGGGAGACGTACTACTGGCGGCAGACCGCCGCCGCCACCGGCTACGCGCCGCCCGCGGACCCGGTCACCCCCTTCGACCTGGAGCAGGACGACGTCCCGCAGGGCATCGTCCTCAACGTCCCGCAGCGCAGATCGGGCGCGGTGCACCGCGGCGCGATCCGGATCCGGAACCAGGACGCCAAGACCGGCCGGCCGCTGCGGGGCGTGGTGTTCGAGGTCTGGAAGGAGACCAACGGGACCAAGGGGCTCCAGGACCACGGCCTCCATGCCGACCAGCAGACCGGCGGCGCCGGCCGCGCGTCCGACGGTGACGGCGTCTGCGACTTCGAGGGGCTCTCCGACGGCTCGTACTACCGGGTCGAACGGGACGGCCCCGAGGGATACGTCCTGCCGGATCGGCCGGTGACGGGCCCCATGCGCCTGGACGGCGGGACCCCGGGCCGCCGGCTCGTCGTCACGCACCGGCACGGGCGCGACTACTACGGCAAGCTCCCCGACAGACGGGCCCGCTGACCCGGTGGAGTGACCGCGTTCACCCCGCCGGCCCAGCTCCGGGCGCCCTCCCCCCGCCCGGCCGGGTTGGCTGGGAGGCAGGAAGGCCCGGCCGGCGGGCCCGAGGAGGCTCGGATGGCCGCAGGTCGGACGACAGCAGTGGCAGCCCGCGCGGCCGCTCTCGCCGCCGTACTCGCCCTCGCGGGCGCGATCCCCGCGTCGGCGGCGGCCCGGGACCCGGAGCCGGCGACCGCGTGCTGGTCGACCACCGGCCCCTACCAGCGGGAGCTGGAGGCCCATCTGCGCCGGCCGGTCGACGGGACGCAGTCGGTGGCGGACTGCCTCGCCATCCGCTCCTTCCAGTGGAAGAACGGGATCGACCCGGCGGACGGCTACGCGGGCGTGGACACGTACCGCACGATGCTCGTCGTGGCGGCCCGCCCGAACCCCAACGCGGACGGCGACTGTCCCGTCCGCGACTACCGGGTGACCTGCGTCGACCTGGACCGGCAGCTGCTCTGGGTGCAGCGCGACAGCCGGATCGTCTTCCCCGTCGTGCCCATCCGCACCGGCCGGGACGATGACGAGACCCGCCGCGGCTGGCACGAGATCTACTGGCGCAGCAAGGACCACAAGTCCACTTTGTACGACAACGCCCCCATGCCGTACGCCCAGTTCTTCGACGGAGGGCAGGCCATCCACGCCCGCGGCGACTACCTCTACGCCCACGGCGGCTCCGGCGGCTGCGTCAACCTCTCGGACCCGGACGCCGAGCGACTGTGGGACCTGCTCACCGAGGGCGACGCCGTCTACATCTGGGGCACCAAACCGGGCACCGACGACTGACCCCCCGGCACCCGTCCCGAGGCCGCCCGAGGCCGCCCGAGGCTGCCCGAGGCCACCCGAGGCCGGATCGAGAGCGCTCCGCTTCTTGGGACGGAACAGTGACACGACCGTTTCTCTTCGTGATCCCCCCATGTGATTTCCTGTCGACAAGCGCGCGACTGCCCGCGCGCGGGGGACATGGGGAGAACAAGAGTGAACGTGCAGCCGATTCGCGGCCGCGTCCGCACCGGCCTGCCGGCCCTTCTGCTGGGGGCGGCCCTGCTGTTCACCACCGCGTGCAGCGGCGGCGGAGGCGGTAACGGCGGCAGCGGCGGGGACAACGGTGGGGGCACCGGCGGCAAGACCGGTACCGAAGCCTCCAAGGCCGTCGTCAGCGTCAAGCCCGACGACGGGGCGAAGGAAGTCGCCACCAGCGGCGTCCTGAAGATCACCAGCACCGGTGGCAAGCTCACCACGGTGACCGTCGCCGACACCAAGGGCAACGCGGTCGAGGGCAAGCTGGCGGACGACGGCGCGAGTTGGGAGCCCGCCCGCCACCTCGCCTCGGCCACCGAGTACAAGGTGCACGCGGTCGCCAAGGACGAGGCCGGCCGGGAGTCCGCCAAGGACACCACCTTCACCACCCTCACCCCGCAGAACACGTTCATCGGCCACTACACCCCCGAGGACGGCTCGACCGTCGGCGTGGGCATGCCGGTCTCGATCAACTTCACCCGCGGCATCACCAACACCGAGGCCGTCGAGAAGGCCATCACGGTCACGGCCGAACCGGCCGTCCCCGTCGAGGGTCACTGGTTCGGCAACGACCGCCTCGACTTCCGCCCGGAGAAGTACTGGGCCGCCGGCACCACGGTCACCGTGAAGCTCGCCCTCGACGGAGTCGAAGGCCGCCCCGGGGTCTACGGCAAGCAGACCCGCACGGTCACCTTCAAGATCGGCCGCTCGCAGGTCTCCACGGTCGACGCGGGCGAGAAGACCATGGAGGTCGTCCGCGACGGCCAGGTGCTGAAGAACATCCCGATCACCGCGGGCGCCCCGTCGACGACCACCTACAACGGGCAGATGGTCATCAGCGAGAAGTACAAGGTGACCCGGATGAACGGCGCGACCGTCGGCTTCGGCGGCGAGTACGACATCTCCGACGTCCCGCACGCGATGCGGCTGTCGAACTCGGGCACCTTCGTCCACGGCAACTACTGGGCCTCCTCCGGCACCTTCGGTTCGGAGAACGTCAGCCACGGCTGCGTCGGGCTCAAGGACGTGCGCGGCGCGGGCGACAACAACCAGCCCGCCGCCTGGTTCTTCAACGAGTCGCTGATAGGCGACGTGGTCATCGTGAAGAACTCCAAGGACAAGCAGATCGCCCCGGACAACGGCCTCAACGGCTGGAACATGGACTGGGCGGAGTGGATCAAGTAAGTCCACGCGGCAGGTAGTCCGGTGGCCCGGTGCTGTGACCCACAGCACCGGGCCACTTCACGTTAACCGGCGCTAACCTGGCCCGTATGACCATCTCTCTCGAAGTCTCCGAAGGCGTCGGCACCATCCGCCTGGACCGGCCGCCCATGAACGCCCTGGACATCGCCACCCAGGACCGGCTGCGCGAGCTCGCGGTGGAGGCCACCGACCGGGCGGACGTCCGCGCGGTCATCCTCTACGGCGGCGAGAAGGTGTTCGCGGCGGGCGCGGACATCAAGGAGATGCAGGTGATGGACCACGCGGCGATGGTCGCCCGGTCCCGCGGCCTGCAGGACGCCTTCACGGCGGTGGCCCGCATCCCCAAGCCCGTCGTCGCGGCCGTCACCGGCTACGCCCTCGGCGGCGGTTGCGAGCTCGCGCTGTGCGCCGACTACCGGATCGCCGCCGACAACGCGAAGCTCGGCCAGCCCGAGATCCTGCTCGGCCTGATCCCGGGCGCGGGCGGCACCCAGCGGCTCTCCCGGCTGGTCGGCCCGTCCAAGGCCAAGGACCTGATCTTCACCGGGCGCATGGTCAAGGCCGACGAGGCGCTCGCCCTCGGCCTGGTCGACCGGGTCGTGCCCGCCGCCGAGGTGTACGAGCAGGCGCACGCCTGGGCCGCCAAGCTGGCCCAGGGCCCGGCGCTCGCGCTGCGCGCCGCCAAGGAGTGCGTGGACGCCGGTCTGGAGGCCGACATCGACACCGGGCTCACCATCGAACGCAACTGGTTCGCGGGCCTGTTCGCCACCGAGGACCGCGAGCGCGGCATGCGCAGCTTCGTCGAAGAGGGCCCGGGCAAGGCGAAGTTCGTCTAGGTCGCCCTGTCGGGGCTCCTCCCTGGGGGTGGATTAGCCAGGCCTTAAGGCAGCCTTAAGCAGAACCGGTGATCCACTCACCGTGATCGCTCCCGTGCGGTGCGTAACGGCAGGTCAGGGTGGGTATTGCGACCCTCCTCATGCCTGCCGCATATGACAGGACACCCCCTTGGATTCGTTGAATCCGGGGGGTGTTTTCCTGTGGAACGGCCCGGAGGGGCGGTGCGGCCGTCCATGATGGGTCCATGGCGGGCCTGGAGGGTGTGGAACAGCCGCGGCAGCGCAGTGGCGCTTCGGCCGTGCGGCTCACGGCGGCTCTTGAGGACGAACAGGGCCTCAAGGCGCTGGAGTCGTACGGGAATCCGGCCGAGGCCGAAGTGACGCTGCCGTCCATGCCGGAGTCGGCGAGCACGGCTCGCCGACTCACCCAGTGCGTGGTGATCCGCCTCTGGGGACTCTCGCCGCAGACCGCCGAGCACGCCGTCCTGCTGGTCTCGGAGCTCGTCGGCAACGCGGTCCGGCACACCGGAGCCCGCTCCTTCGGCTTACGCATGCTGCGCCGGCGCGGCTGGATCCGCGTGGAGGTGCGCGATCCCTCGCGAGGGCTGCCCTGTCTGATGCCGGTCCACGAGTTGGACACCACCGGCCGGGGGCTCTTCCTCGTCGACAAGCTCTCCGACCGCTGGGGCGCCGACCTGTTGCCCCGCGGCAAGATCACCTGGTTCGAGATGCGGGTCGCCGACCGCCAGAACGCCTGAAGCCCCCGGGGCGCCGTGGTGGGGCGGTGCGGGGGCTTCATGAAGGTGCCGAGGATCGAAGGGGGTGTGATCCTCGGCGTGGCGACTTCGCTCGGGTCAATGGGAAGTCGTGGCTCCGACTATGGCAGACGAGGGCTCAAACGCCAAAAGTCCTTACTCGGACATAAGTGTGCAAATCAGAAGACTTTCAGGTTAAATCCTAGGTGAGGTGGGCCACTCGCCTGTCATTCGATGAATAAATATCGAACGGTACGTGTGAATCGTTGCCCGGATAGCGGACGGGACCCCTTCGGGAGCCCTTCCGGCGAACGTCCCGAATTGGGTCAATCATTACCTTCCGGGTCATCCACCCCTTAAATGGGCAGGTGCTCTCACATCCAGGCCGTCGCGCGGCCCTGCGCGCGGCCACTCTCGGCATGGCCGGCGCGGCGGCGGCCGGCCTCACCGCCGGCTGCGGATCGGGCCGCTCCGCCACAGCTCCCTCCGCCCCGCCCCCGGGGCAGCCGGCCAGACCGGCCCTGCCGGCTCGGGTCGCCGCGGCCTCCCCGCGCCGGTTCGCCGGGCAGCCCGTCGAGATCGGGCACGGTCCGCGCGACCGCCCCCGCGTCGCCCTCACCTTCCACGGCAACGGGGACCCCGCCATCGCCCGGGCGGTCCTGGCCGAGGCCGAGAAGGCGGGCGCGCGGGTGACCGTACTGGCGATCGGGAGCTGGCTCGACGCCCACCCGGACATGGCCCGCCGGGTCCTCGACGGCGGCCACGAGCTCGGCAACCACACCCAGCGCCACCTCGCGATCAACGAGCTGCCGGAGGCGGAGGCCTACGCCGAGATCACCGGCTGCGCCCAGCGGCTCAAGCGCCTCACGGGCTCCATCGGCACCTGGTTCAGGCCCTCGCAGACGCAGTACGCGACCCCGCTCGTCCGCAAACTGGCCCAGCGGGCCGGGTACCCGCACGTCCTCTCGTACGACGTGGACTCCCTCGACTTCACCTCGCCCGGCGCCGCGGCCGTCATCCGCACCGTCACCGGGACGATCCACGGCGGATCGGTGGTGAGCCTGCACTTCGGCTACGCGGACACGGTCGACGCGATGCCTCCCCTCCTCGAAGAACTCGCGCGCCGCAAGCTGCGCGCGGTGACCACCACGGAGCTGCTGACCCCATGACGACCATCCGCCTTCCCCGGAAGGCCACCGTGCTGCTCGCCGGTCTGGTCCTCGCCGCCCTGGCCGGCTGCGGATCAGCCGACAAGGGGCCCGCCGAGGCCATGGGCACGAAGGGCCCGGCCAAGCCCGTCAAGGCCGTACCCGCCGCCCCGCCCGGCCTCGCCGGCATGCCGCCCGTCCTCGACCCCAACGACGTCTACGCGGCGGACCGGCCGAACAAGCTCTCCCCGGTGGTCAAGGACTTCCCGTCCCGCGTCTACGTGCCGAACACCAACTCCAACACGGTGTCCGTCATCGACCCGGCGACCTACCAGGTCATCGACACCATCCCGGTCGGCGTCCAGCCCCAGCACGTGGTCCCGTCCTGGGACATGAAGACCCTGTGGGTCAACAACAACCGGGGCCACACGCTCACTCCGATCAACCCGGCCACCGGCGAGGCCGGCAAGCCGGTCGAGGTGCACGACCCGTACAACCTGTACTTCACGCCCAACGGCAAGTACGCGATCGTCATGGCCTCGATGGACAAGGAACTGGTCTTCCGCGACCCGCACACGATGGACCGCGTGAAGACCGTCCCGGTGAGCTGCTACGGCGTCAACCACGCCGACTTCTCCGCCGACGGCCGCTACTTCATCGTGAGCTGCGAGTTCTCCGGCGAGCTCCTCAAGGTCGACACCGAGAAGATGGAGGTCATCGGGCAGCAGAAACTGCCCTTCGAGGGCGCCATGCCGCAGGACGTCAAGGTCTCGCCGGACGGCAAGACCTTCTACGTCGCCGACATGATGGCGCACGGCATGTGGGTGCTCAGCGGCGACAAGTTCGAGACCCCCAAGCTGCTGCCCACGGGCCAGGGCTGCCACGGCCTGTACGTGAGCCGCGACTCCAAGGAGATGTACGTCTCCAACCGGGGTGAAGGCACCATCTCGGTCTTCAACTTCCCGCAGAACAAGCTCACCAAGAAGTGGACGCTGCCCGACGGCGGCAGCCCCGACATGGGCGGGGTCTCCGCCGACGGTCAGGTGCTGTGGCTGTCGGGCCGCTACAACTCCGAGGTCTACGCCATCGACACCGTGACCGGGAAGCAGCTCGCCCGGATCCCGGTGGGCGGCGGCCCGCACGGCCTGGCCGTGTACCCGCAGCCCGGCCGCTACTCGCTCGGCCACACCGGCATCTTCCGGTAGCCGACGCGGAAAACGATGGGGCCCGGGAGCTCGCACGGCTCCCGGGACCCAGTCCGTGCTACCAGGCGACGGGCAGTCGCTCCGGTAGACGCTTGATGAAACCGGTACGCCAGACGAGGTTCTCCACCGGGACCGCCAGCCGAAGCGCGGGCAGCCGCTCGACGAGCACCTCCAGCGCGATCTCGGCGTGCGCCCGGCCCAGCGCGGAGGCCGGGCAGAAGTGCCGGCCGGCGCCGAAGGCGAGGTTCGCGTTCTTGCTCTCGCGCTCCAGGTCCAGCTCGTTCGGGTTCTCGAAGGCCGCGGGGTCGAAGTTCGCCCCCTCCAGGAGGACGAGCACCAGCTCGCCCTCCTTCACCAACACGTCGCCGACCCGGACGTCGGCCAGCGCGATGCGCGGCAGGCCGTCGCCGACCGACAGGTTCCAGCGCAGCAGCTCCTCGACGGCCCGGCCCATGCGCTCGGGATGCCGGCGCAGGTACCCGATGAGTTCGGGCTGCTGGAGCAGCGCGAGGACCGCGAGGGTCAGGAAGGCGGAGGTGGACACCGCGCCCGCCCCGAAGAGCGAGACGGCGACGGTGGCGAACATGTCGTCGGTCAGGTGCGCCGACTCCGGGTCCGCCTCCTTCAGCCCGGCGAACCTTCCGAGGAGCCCCGTACGCTCCTCGGCGGGCAGCGCGAGCTGTACGTTCAGCTGCTCGGCGAAGTAGCCGACGTCCTTGTACCAGTTGAGGGCCGAGTCGGGGAACGGCTCGCGTGCGGTCATGAACGCGATGTCCAGGCCCGACATCAGCCGGCGCCAGTCCTCGAAGGGCACCCCGAGCACCTGGCAGTGCATGGCCGCCGAGAAGGGGTCGGCGAAGCGGGCCCTGAGGTCGGCCGGGCCTCCCTCGGCGACGATCCGGTCGACGAGCTCGCCGGCCGTGGCGCGCAGCCGCTCCTGGAGCCCCTTCCGGCGCGGGTTGAGGGCCTTCATCACGGCGTCGCGCAGGCCCGCGCTGTTGATGTTGCCCATGTTGTTGACGACCTCGGGCGGGATCGTCAGTGCGTACTGGCGCGGGACCCCGGCGTTCGCCGTGTCCTTGAGGCTGAAGCGATCGTCCTCCAGTACCTGCTTGGCCAGCGCGTAACTGCTCACCAGCCAGGCCGGGTCCCCGGTGAGGGTGCGCACCTTGGCGACCGGAGCCTTCTCGCGCAGCCAGGCGCACTCCTCCGGCAGGACGTCCCCGCGCCGCGAGAGCGGGAAGTCGAGGAGCGGCCGCCCCTCCGGGGCATCCGGGCCGCCCGGCCCCGCCGGGCCGTCAAGCTGCTCGACGCTCATCGGCGTCCCCTTCCGGCGCTGCGTGCTGGTGGACGGTGGCGTTCTCGGGCCGGACGACGGCGTACGCCTGGTTGCGGGTCGCGCGCAGTCCCCCGCCGCGCGCGAAGAGGACGTCCGTCAGCGGCATCCTGACGTGGTACGCGGCCACGGAGGACGGCACGTCGAGGATGCTCGGGGTGTCCACGAAGAACGGCAGCTCGGCTGCCATGTAATCGAAACAGATCCGCAACTGCTCGTCGGTGATGGATTCACCTTCCGGCAACTTCGATCCGACAAAATGCAAGGCCATCTGCTCGCAGCCCTTGCGGAATTCGTCGTCGGTCTCCAGGAAATGCAGAACGCGGCGGTGCAGTAGCTGGTAAATAGGGTTCGACTGGAACTCGGAAAGCGCCCTCACGCGGATTTCGGCCTGCGGAGAAGTCAACTCCGCCACGCCTTTGAGGATCCTGCGACGGACCGCTTTGATCTCCTTCGTCGCGCGCTTCTCCGCATGCTCCCGGGTGTAGCCGAAGGCGGCGAACATCCGGTCCACGTGGAGGTCCGCGTAGACGAAGTCGACTTGCGCGAAGCGGTTGGCGGCCCACTGGGCGAGGCCGGCGATGCGCTCGGAGCTGAAGTAGCTGTTTCCCGGGCTCACTCCTATGAGCACATGGTCGCCGTCGTCCCAGATATGTCGGCAGGTGCGGGTGAAGGGCAGAACTTCGAATGATGCGTCGCTTGTGATCGCCATCGGCATGATCGCCCTTTATGCCACTAGTCCCTGGGAGCCCTGCGCTCCTGGTGTGGCGGCAATGCCGTTACGTTATGCGCTGATCCCGGAGCGTGACAAGAGGGTGCCGGATTTGTTGGGTGGAATTATAGATTCCGCATCATGCGGAGGAAATGGAATTTCTGTCTGCCGCTCGAACGGGACCCGAGGCGGGTGGGGATCCGGGCGGCCGCTACCCTGAGCCGGTCAACAAGCACCAAGAAGGGGTGGACCCAGTGGCGGACATCGAGAGCGCACGGACGACGTTCGGCAAGTTCGACGTGAACGGTGACGGCTTCGTCACGGCGGACGAGTTCAAGGCGGCCATGGCGGCCATGGGCGACCCGTTCGTCACCGGCCCGATAGCGGACGCCGTGATCGCGTCGAAGGACGCGAACGGCGACGGCCTGCTCAGCTTCGACGAGTTCTGGGCCTCCCTGAACAAGTAGGCGTCACGAGCGGCCGGTCACCCCTCGGGGGTGACCGGCCCCGTCATGTCCTCGACCTCGGCCAGCGCCTCCTCCAGCCAGTGCAGCCAGAAGGTCTCCAAGGCGATCCCGCCGTGCAGGACGAGCCGGCGCAGCCGGTCCTCCACGGCGTCGCGCCCGGGCGGGAAGTCCTTGTCCTCGATGGCCTCGTACTGGGCCAACTGCCGCTGGTGCAGCTCCAGATGGCGCCGCAGCTCGGTCCCGAGCCCCTGTGGCCCCACGACGCCCGCCGCGCGGATGCGCAGCAGCAGCGGATCGCGCATGGGCTTGGGGTCCTGGCTCTCGCCGACCCACCGCGCGAGCTCCGCGCTGCCGGCCGGCAGGACCTCGTACTCCTTCTTCTGCCCACGCAGCGGCACCTCGCTGGGCAGCTCCCGGATCAGCCCGGACTCCTCCAGCCGGCCCAGTTCCCGGTAGATCTGCTGGTGCGTCGCCGACCAGAAGAACCCGATCGACTTGTCGAACCGCCGGGTCAGCTCCAGCCCCGACGAGGGCTTTTCGAGCAGGGCGGTGAGGATGGCGTGCGGGAGGGACATGGCGCCATCCTAGGTTTGCCGGGCCCGCGACAGCTCCGGCACGATCCGAAAGAGGAGACCTACGGGGTTGCCGCGAGCCTGCCCAGGTCCTCCGGCGTGCGGGGGCCGGGTGTTCCGGCGGCCAGCAGCCCGTGGGCGCGCAGCACGGCCGTCACCGTCGGGGACCAGGCCTGGCGCAGGCCCGCCTCGGCGAGCAGGGCCGGGTCCGAGAGCAGGGTCCCGGCCGGGCCCACGCGGATGCCCGCAGGGGTGAGCACCGCCGCGTCGTCGGCCCAGCGCACCGCCAGGTCCACGTCGTGCGTGGCCATCACCACCGTCGTGCCGGCGGCCCGCAGGCCCGCCAGGACGTCGAGCAGCCGTTCCTGCCCGTCCGGGTCCAGCCCGGCCGTCGGCTCGTCCAGGATCAGCACCCGCGGAGCCATCGCCACCGCCCCCGCGATCGCCGCGCGCTTGCGCTGCCCGTACGAGAGGAGGTGCGTCGGGCGGTCCCGCAGCGCCGTGATGTCCAGCGCGGCCAGCGCCGACTCGACGCGCTCGCGGACCTGCGGAATCGGCAGCCCCAGGTTCATCGGCCCGAAGGACACGTCCTGTTCCACCGAGGCCGCGAACAGCTGGTCGTCCGGGTCCTGCACGACCAGCTGCACCGCCGTCCGCAGCCGGGTCAGGCCCGCGCGGTCGTACGTCACCTCCGCGCCGTCCAGGCGCAGCGCGCCCGGGCCCGGCCGCAGGCCGCCGCTCAGCAGCCGCATCAGCGTGGTCTTGCCGGAGCCGTTGCGGCCCAGCAACACCAGCGCCCGGCCTTCGACGATCCCGAAGTCCACCCCGGACAGCACGGCGGGCCCGTCCTCGTACGCGTAGCCCGCGCCCACCAGCTCCACCAACGGCCTCACAGGTACAGCTCCTTCAGTACGAGGGTCACGGCCACCAGGGCCACGAGCAGGGCGGCGGACCAGGCCAGGAACCGCCAGGACAGCGCCGCCTCCGGCACGAGCACCCGCAGCGCGCCGTCGTAGCCGCGGCCCGCCAGGCCCGACTGGAGCCGCCCCGCGCGGTCGAAGGCCCGTACGAACGAGGTCGCGGCGAGCCCGGCCACCGAACGCCAGGCCGCCGCCCGGCCGGTGTTGCCCAGGCGGGCCGCCTGCGCCTGGCGGATCCGGGTCAGGGAGTCGAGCAGCAGGAACGCGATCCGGTACATGACCAGGGCCACGTCCACCACCGGGGCCGGCACTCCCGCCCGGACCAGCCGGGGGAGCACGTCCGACACCGGAGTGGTGAAGGCGAACAGCAGCACGCCGAGCGAGGCCGCGGAGGTGCGCAGCAACAGCTCGACGGCGTGCCGGGGGCCGTCGGGGGCGAGTGCGACCCACCCCGCGGGCCCACCGACCGCGAACAGCAACGGCAGCGCCCCGGTGAAGCAGAAGCCGAGCGGGATCCGGAAGGCCCGCCACAGCTGCCGCCGGGGCACCCCGGCGGGGCCGAGCAGCACGGCGAGCGTGGCGGCGCCCACCAGCGGCCCCCCGGGCCAGGGCGGCAGGCACACCGCGGTCACCGTCAGCCCGATCCCCAGCAGGGCCTTCTCCAGCGGGTGGCGGCGCCGCCAGCGGCTGCCGTGCGCCGCCGCGTCGATCGGCAGCACCGCCTACGACTCCGTGGCGGACGGGGCCGCGGCGGCTGCCGCCGCCGCACCCTGGCGGCGGCCCTTGCGCACGCCGAAGTAGTACGCGAGCACGCCCGCGCCCAGCGCCGCCTGGAGGGCGAACAGCGCCGACTCGATCTCCGCCGACGGGGGTTCGTACAGCGGGGAGAACCAGGGCTCGTAGTCCGGGCGCAGCTCGGTGATGGCCGCCTCCGCCTGCGCGTCGGCGCCCGTGAACGGCTCTTCCTTGCCCTCGCCGAGCCCCAGCGCGAGCGGGAGCACGGCCAGCGCCGCCACCAGGAACAGCAGCAGCGTGTTGATCTTCGCGTTCCTGGTCATCAGGCCGTCGCCTCCTGCTTCGTCTTGCCGGAGGTGAGCTTCGCGACACCCAGACGGACCAGGTCCGAACGGCTCGACCGCATCAGCAGCCGCATCACGAGGACGGTCAGCAGCCCCTCGCTCACCGCGAGCGGGAGCTGGGTGACGGCGAAGATCCCGCCGAACTTCCCGAGCGAGCCGAGGAAGCCCGTACCCGGGTCCGGGAAGGCCAGCGCCAGCTGCACCGAGGTCACGCAGTAGGTGACCAGATCGGCGAAGAAGGCCCCGAAGAAGACGGTCACCATCAGCGGAACGTCGAGGCGGCGCAGCAGCCGGTAGACCCCGTAGCCCGCCCACGGTCCGGCGATGGCCATCGAGAAGACGTTGGCGCCGAGGGTGGTCAGCCCGCCGTGCGCCAGCAGCAGCGCCTGGAAGAGCAGGGTGATCGTGCCCAGCACCGCCATGATCGGCGGCCGGAAGAGGATGGCCCCGAGCCCGGTGCCGGTCGGGTGCGAGCAACTGCCCGTCACAGAAGGGATCTTCAGTGCGGACAGGACGAAAGTGAACGCTCCGGACGCCCCGAGCAGCAGCGTGCTCTCCGGATTCTCCTTCACCTCACGGGTGAGGGCGCGGACACCGTGTACGACAAAGGGGGCGGACGCGGCGCCCCAGGCGACCGCGTGCAAAGGGGGTAGGAACCCCTCGGCTATATGCATGAGTGGGGAAGACCTCTCCAGCACCTCGTGGATGGACAGCGCGCCCCGGCCGGTCTCCTGGCTCACGGGTGCCGACGTCCGGGCTCCGCCTTCCCGGGGCCGTGCGGTCTCCCGCGCGGGCCCAGTGGCTTCCCGCTGGGGGGAACTCCCCCAGCTACCGCTGGGGGTACCCCCACCCTGACGCAGTCTGGGGGAGAGTGGAGCCGGACTTCCCGATCACAGTGGCGAGGGCCGCACCGGTTTCCCACCGGTTTCCCGAACACCAAGGCCCACTGACCCTATCCCGGATGGGTGCGGCTCGGTGGCGGCGCCTCCCGGCCTTGGCCACGCTGGGGGAGTGGCTGCCGAAAACGACACAGCGAACCGTCCGAACTACGCGAACCTCTCCGCCGTCTACGTGAACTGCACGCTCAAGCGTTCGCCGGAGACCAGCAACACCGAGGGCCTGATCGCCAAGAGCCGGGCCGTCATGGAATCGGCCGGGGCCCGCACCTCGCTCATCCGCGCCGTCGACCACGACATCGCGACCGGCGTCTGGCCGGACATGACCGAGCACGGCTGGGAGAGCGACCAGTGGCCGGTGCTGTACAGCCAGATCATGGACGCCGACATCCTCGTGCTCTGCGGCCCGATCTGGCTCGGCGACAACAGCTCCGTCATGAAGCAGGTCATCGAACGGCTCTACGCCTGCTCCTCGCTCCTGAACGAGCAGGGCCAGTACGCCTACTACGGGCGGGTCGGCGGCGCGCTCATCACCGGCAACGAGGACGGCGTCAAGCACTGCGCCATGAACATCCTCTACAGCCTCCAGCACCTCGGCTACGTGATCCCGCCGCAGGCCGACGCCGGCTGGATCGGCGAGGCCGGACCCGGGCCGTCCTACCTCGACCCGGGCTCGGGCGGCCCCGAGAACGACTTCACCAACCGCAACACCGCCTTCATGTCGTGGAACCTCATGCACCTGGCCGCCCTGCTCAAGGGCGCGGGCGGCATCCCGGCGCACGGCAACCAGCGCTCCCTGTGGGACGCCGGCTGCCGCTTCGACTTCCCGAACCCCGAACACCGGTAGAGGGGTTCGGCGGGCCTGTTCAGCGGGCGATGTCCACGACGAACCGCTCCGGCGAGTGCAGGGTGAAGGCGCGGTAGTAGGGGAGCGTGTCGAAGGCGGCGCCGAAGGTCACGTACCCCTCGAAGTCGCCGGTCAGTGCGATGCCCTTGAGCTTGGGCAGGTTGATCTGCCGCAGCTTGGGCCCGAGGTAGACGTTCCCACCGGCGTCGTCGTGGGCGGCGGCGGGGTTGAGGCGGATCTCCAGGAAGTACCTGCCGGGCAGCGGCACGGGCTTGCCGGACCCGTCGTAGATCAGCCGCTGGACGGGAGTGACGGTCGCCGTGGGGACGTACCCCTGCAGGTCGATGACGATCCGGTCGAACGTGGGGTGCCCGGCCCAGCGGGCATTGACCACCAGCGGGGTCTGGGTCTGGGTCTGGGTGCGGAGGCCGGCCGGGGCGGCAGAGGCCGGAGCGGCGAAGGCGAGTGTTGCGGTGAGCAGGGCGCCGGAGGCCAGGGCCACGATCCGGCGGAAACGTCGGTGGATCATGACGTCCCCTCGATTCTCCTGAGACGGGGACTTGCGACACCGACTAGGACGCCCGTTGCGGATGCCCCGGTTCCGCAACGACGGCAAAGAAAACGGCGGCAAGGAAAAGGAGGGGCCCGGCGCGCACGCCGGGCCCCTCCTCCACACCTATCGCGACCGCGTCAGCACTCGATGACGTTGACCGCGAGGCCGCCGCGGGCCGTCTCCTTGTACTTGACCTTCATGTCGGCGCCGGTCTCCTTCATGGTCTTGATGACCTTGTCGAGGGAGACCTTGTGGCTGCCGTCGCCGCGCATCGCCATCTTCGCCGCGGTGACGGCCTTGACCGCCGCCATGCCGTTGCGCTCGATGCACGGGATCTGCACGAGCCCGCCGACCGGGTCGCAGGTCAGGCCCAGGTTGTGCTCCATGCCGATCTCGGCCGCGTTCTCGACCTGCTCCGGGGTGCCGCCCAGGACCTCCGCGAGGGCGCCGGCCGCCATCGAGCAGGCCGAGCCCACCTCGCCCTGGCAGCCGACCTCGGCGCCGGAGATGGAGGCGTTCTCCTTGAAGAGCATGCCGATCGCGCCCGCCGCGAGGAGGAAGCGGACGACGCCGTCCTCGTCCGCGCCCGGCACGAAGTTCGTGTAGTAGTGCAGGACCGCCGGCAGGACGCCCGCCGCGCCGTTGGTCGGGGCGGTCACGACCCGGCCGCCGGCCGCGTTCTCCTCGTTGACCGCCATCGCGTAGATCGTCGTCCACTCGCTGCGGTGCATCATCGGGTCGCCCTCGGTGCGCAGCTGGCGCGCCGTGGAGGCGGCCCGCCGCTTGACCCGCAGCCCGCCGGGGAGGATGCCCTCGCGGGACATGCCGCGCGCGACGCAGGACTGCATGACGCGCCAGATCTCCAGGAGGCCCTCGCGGATCTCCTCCTCCGTGCGCCAGGCCTTCTCGTTCTCCAGCATCAGCGAGGAGATCGACAGGCCGGTCTCGTTCGCGAGGCGCAGCATCTCGTCGCCGGAGCGGAAGGGGTACTTCAGCACGGTGTCGTCGAGCTTGATCCGGTCCTCGCCGACCGCGTCCTCGTCCACGACGAAACCGCCGCCGACCGAGTAGTACGTCTTCTCCAGCAGCGGGGCGCCGGCCTCGTCGTACGCGAAGAGCGTCATGCCGTTCGCGTGGTACGGCAGCGAGCGCCGACGGTGCAGGATCAGCTGGTTCGGCTCGTCGAAGGCGATCTCGTGGCCATCGCCTATCTCGGCGCCCAGCAGCCGCAGCCGGCCGCTCTTGCGGATCCGCTCCACCTCGTCGTCCGCCGTCTCCACGTTCACCGTGCGCGGGGAGTGGCCCTCCAGACCCAGCAGAACCGCCTTGGGGGTGCCGTGGCCGTGGCCGGTCGCACCCAGGGAGCCGAACAGCTCGGCGCGTACGGACGCGGTCTGGGCGAGGACACCGTCCTTCTTCAGCCGCGTCACGAACATGCGCGCCGCGCGCATCGGACCGACCGTGTGGGAGGAGGACGGGCCGATGCCGATGGAGAAGAGGTCGAAGACGGAGATGGCCACTGGCGGACTCCCTTGTCTGCTCGTGGGGTGGGAGGGGGCAGGAGAGGTGTAATGCGGATTTTGTCCGGCAGGCGAGCTTATCGCGGTGAGGTGAACGGCTCGTCTGCCGGACGACGTGGGAAGGATTACGTGGACGGGTCAGGCGGGTACCGGCTCACGCTCCGGAGCCGTTGCCTCGCCCCGCGCGGCCGTGTCGGTGTCGAGGACCGGGTCGGGGCCGGGCAGGCCCGCGTGGTGGGCCTTGACGCCCGCCCGCACGGCCCAGAAGTACGTACCGAGGGACATGGCCGCCACCAGGGCGATGTCCAGGCCGCCCGGGATGGCCCCGCGGCCGCCGAAGTCGGCGGAGCCGAGCCAGGAGAGCAGGGACAGGGCGCCGAGGAAGAACACGATCCACCAGGCGGGGGCGAACTGGCGCGCCAGGTTTGTGGATGTCCCGGCCTGCTCGCCCTTGCGGGAGAGCACGAGCGCCGCGATCGGGGCGGCCGGCAGGGTCAGGGCGGTGACGATGCCGGTGTTCGGCCACCTCGACCAGTACAGCGCGCAGGCCGCGAAGACGAAGGTCAGCGGGCACAGGACCTTCGCCGCCGGGAGGCGGAACGGGCGGGGCAGGTCGGGCTTCGTGCGGCGGAAGACGCCCACCGCGATCGGGCCGATCAGGTACGAGATCACCATGGCGGCCGAGATGATCGGAGCCAGGGTCTTCCAGCTGTGGCCGACGGTGACCAGCAGCAGCACCGAGAAGCCGAGGTTCATCCACATCGCCGGGCGCGCGGTTCCGTAGACGGGGTGGGTCCGGGCGAGCCTCTTCGGGAAGAAGCCGGTCTCGGAGAGGTTCCGGACCATGTAGGCGGCCGAGGCCACGTTGGCGATGTTGGAGCCGGCGGGGGATATGAACGCGCCGAACTGGAGCATCACCACGACCCAGTGGATCATCAGCAGCTTGGCGAGCTCGGCGAACGGCGAGTTGAAGTTCACGCCCGACCAGCCGCCGGCCTGCGCCAGGTGCTCCGGCGGTACGGAGCCCAGGAAGGCCGCCTGGAGGGCGAGGTAGATGACCAGGCCCAGGGAGAGCGCGCCGGCCAGGGCGATCGGGATGGCCCGGCCCGGGTTCTTGGCGGCGCCGCCGAGGTTCACGACGGCCTGGAAGCCGTTGAAGGCGAAGACCACGCCGGAGGTGGTGACGGCGGTCAGGACGGCGGCCGCGCCGTTCGGCGCGAAGCCTCCGTGGGCGGTGAAGTTGTCGGTGTGGAAGCCGGAGGCGATGAGCGCGACGACGGCCAGCACCGGGATCGCGAACTTGACCAGGGTGAGGAGGGAGTTGATCTTCGCCGGCAACTGGACCGACCAGTAGCAGGACAGCCACAGCAGGACGGTGAGGACCAGCGCCACGCACATGCCGAAGGCGGTCAGCTGGTGGGACCGGGCGTCCACCAGGTCCTCGGCCCAGCCGAAGCTCCAGGAGGACATGTACTGGGTGGCCGCGATCGACTCGATCGGGATCAGCGAGGCGACCGCGATCCACACCGCCCAGCCGGTGATGAAGCCGAGCACCGGCCCGTGCGAGATGGAGCCGTAGCGGGCCATGCCGCCGGGGATCGGGTAGGCCGCGCCGACCTCCGCGTACGACATGGCGATCATGCCGATGAAGACCGCGCCGATGACCCAGGCCACGAGCGCCGCCGGTCCGGCCACCTGGGCCGCCGTACCGGCGCCGAAGAGCCAGCCCGATCCGAAGATCGAACCTATGCCGATCATGACCAGCGCGAAGAGACTGAGTCCCTTCTTGTTCGCTGCGCTCATGTCCATGGGGTCGTTTCCGTCCTGCCAGGGGATGCGGTGAGTCTCTTATGCGGAGCCTATTTGCCAATTTTTGGTGGATTCAGTGGCAATGGGCCGCATCCGCCTGGGGCTTTGGTCATGAGAAGGGCCCGACCCTGTGCAAAACAAGGCCGGGCCCTTCTCAGGCCGTTGCCTAGAGCGACGGGTACAGCGGGAACTTCGCGGCGAGCGCGGAGACGCGCGCCTTCAGGCCCTCGCTGTCGTAGGCCGGCTTCAGCGCGGCCGCGATGATCTCGGCGACCTCGGTGAAGTCCTCGGCGCCGAAACCGCGCGTGGCCAGGGCCGGCGTACCGATCCGCAGACCCGAGGTGACCATCGGCGGCCGCGGGTCGTTCGGGATGGCGTTGCGGTTGACCGTGATGCCGATCTCGTGGAGCCGGTCCTCGGCCTGCTGGCCGTCCAGCTCGGAGTTGCGCAGGTCGACCAGGACCAGGTGCACGTCCGTGCCGCCGGAGAGGACGGAGACGCCGACCTCGGTGACGTCCGACTGCACCAGGCGCTCGGCGATGATCTTCGCGCCCTCAAGGGTGCGCACCTGGCGCTCCTTGAACTCCTCCGAGGCCGCGACCTTGAAGGAGACGGCCTTGGCCGCGATCACGTGCTCCAGCGGGCCGCCCTGCTGACCCGGGAAGACCGCGGAGTTGATCTTCTTGGCCAGCTCCTGCGTCGACAGGATGACACCGCCGCGCGGACCACCGAGGGTCTTGTGCGTGGTGGTGGTGACGACGTGGGCGTGCGGCACCGGGTTCGGGTGCAGACCCGCGGCGACCAGGCCGGCGAAGTGCGCCATGTCGACCATCAGGTACGCGCCGACCTCGTCCGCGATGCGGCGGAAGGCGGCGAAGTCCAGCTGGCGCGGGTAGGCGGACCAGCCGGCGACGATCAGCTGCGGCTTGGACTCCTTGGCGAGGCGCTCGACCTCGGCCATGTCCACCTGGCCGGTCTCGTCGACGTGGTACGGGACCACGTTGTAGAGCTTGCCGGAGAAGTTGATCTTCATGCCGTGGGTCAGGTGACCACCGTGGGCCAGGTTCAGGCCCATGATCGTGTCGCCCGGCTTCAGCAGCGCGAACATCGCCGCCGCGTTCGCCTGCGCACCCGAGTGCGGCTGCACGTTCGCGGCCTCGGCGCCGAACAGCGCCTTGATCCGGTCGATCGCGATCTGCTCGACGACGTCGACGTGCTCGCAGCCACCGTAGTAGCGGCGGCCCGGGTAGCCCTCGGCGTACTTGTTGGTCAGGACCGAGCCCTGGGCCTCCATGACGGCGACCGGAGCGAAGTTCTCCGACGCGATCATTTCCAGGGTCGACTGCTGGCGCACGAGCTCGGCGTCGACGGCTGCGGCGACATCGGGGTCGAGTTCGTGAAGAGGGGTGTTCAGTACGGACATCAGGATCCCCTGGGGTCAGTTACCGGCGGTGAGAGCGGTGTACTCGTCGAAGGAGAGCACGTCCTTGGGCTCCTCCGAGATGCGCACCTTGAACAGCCAGCCGCCCTCGAACGGAGCGGAGTTCACCAGCGACGGGTCGTCGACGACGTCCTGGTTGGCCTCGACGACCTCACCGGAGACGGGGGAGTACAGGTCGCTGACCGACTTCGTCGACTCCAGCTCGCCACAGGTCTCGCCCTCGGTGACGGTCTCGCCGACCTCGGGGAGCTGGGCGTAGACGACGTCACCGAGCGCGTTGGCCGCGAACTCCGTGATGCCGACCGTCGCGACGCCGTCCTCGACGTCCGACAGCCACTCGTGCTCCTTGGTGTAACGCAGCTGCTGGGGGGTGCTCATGGCCTGATTCTCCTGGATGCGGGGGAGTGGAAACGAACGGTGGTCTTGGGTACTGCGATGTCGCCGCACGGGGCACCCGGGCGGCAGGCCTGACTACAAGGACTACTTCTGCCGCTTGTAGAACGGCAGAGCGACGACCTCGTACGGCTCATGCGTACCGCGAATGTCGACGCCGACGCCGGAGGTGCCGGGCGCGGCGTGCGCCGCGTCGACGTACGCCATCGCGATCGGCTTGCCCAGCGTCGGGGACGGGGCGCCGGAGGTGACCTCGCCGATGACCTGGCCGTCGGCGACAACCGGGAAGCCGGCGCGCGGGACGCGGCGGCCCTCGGCGATCAGGCCGACCAGCTTGCGCGGCGGGTTGGTGGCGGCGCGCTCGGCGGCGGCCTCCAGGGCGGCGCGGCCGACGAAGTCCCCCTCCTTCTCGAACTTCACGACCCGGCCCAGCCCCGCGTCGAACGGGGTGAGGGAGGTGGTCAGCTCGTGCCCGTACAGCGGCATGCCCGCCTCCAGGCGCAGCGTGTCGCGGCAGGACAGGCCGGCCGGGACCAGGCCGACGCCCTCGCCGGCCTTGGTCAGCGCCTGCCACAGCTCCACGGCGTGCTCGGGGGAGACGAACAGCTCGAAGCCGTCCTCGCCCGTGTAGCCCGTACGCGCGATCAGCGCGGGCACGCCCGCGACGGTGCCCGGCAGGCCGGCGTAGTACTTCAGCCCGTCCAGGTCGGCGTCGGTGAGGGAGGCGAGGATGCCGGGGGACTCCGGGCCCTGCACCGCGATCAGCGCGTACGCGTCACGGTCGTCGCGGACCTCGGTGTCGAAACCGGCGGCGCGCTCGGTCAGGGCGTCGAGGACGACCTGGGCGTTGGAGGCGTTCGCGACGACCATGTACTCGGTCTCGCCGAGGCGGTAGACGATCAGGTCGTCGACGATGCCGCCGTCTTCCTGGCAGATGTGCGTGTAGCGGGCACGGCCGACGCCGACGGTGGAGATGTTCCCGACCAGCGCGTAGTCCAGGGCCTTGACGGCCTCCGGGCCGGTCAGGGTGATCTCACCCATGTGCGAGAGGTCGAAGAGACCGGCCTTGGTGCGGACGGCGTTGTGCTCGTCGCGCTCGCTGGCGTACCGCAGGGGCATGTCCCAGCCCGCGAAGTCGGTCATGGTCGCACCGAGGGAACGGTGCAGCGCATCGAGGGCGGTCAGGCGGGGGGCAGTGCTCATGGGTGTGGCTCCCGGGTCCCAGGGCATGACATGACGAGGAGAGGTCCTCCCCATCTGTCATCGGAACCTGAGAGGTTCGCCGAGAGTTCCTGAAGATTCAGGGATCTCCGGCTTGCACCTTGGGTGGAGCTGCCGAGCAGCTCGCTTTTCAGATCTGCCTCATCCACGCGGTACGGGGCCTGAGAGATTCAAGGGAGGTTCTTGCTCCTTCGGCGCCCAAGCACGGCCTTGCGGCGTGCCGGGACTCTCCCGCGCGGATTCAAGCGGCCGGTATGCAGTTGGTGATGCGGTTGGTCCAGATGGCGCACATCATTGCACGCCATGGTGGTGATCGGGCGGGCGGGCCCGAAAGATCGTGCGGGTGTCCAAGGGGCGGACCGGGGCGGACCGGAACCGGGACTGCCGGATTACCGTCTCTTTACACTCAGGGGGCAAGGGTCCTGGTGACCCGATTCGGGGGAGGCGAACACTGTGCGGAGATTCGTAGGTGTGGCGGCGGCCGCGGGCACCGTGGGTTCGGTACCGGCGCAGCGAGGCGGCGGTGGTGTGACGCGTGCGCGCGGGCACGAGGCCGGACCCGTACGCGACCTGCGCGGGCCCGGCGTACGGGGCCCGCAGCGGCTCCGCTTCGCCGAGGGCGACATCGTGGTCGTGTCCGGCCTGCCGGGCGGCGGCAAGAGCACGCTGATCAAGCGGGCCGCGGCCGAGGGCGGCGCCATCGACTCCCAGGACGCCCGCGAGCGCTGGGAACACCGGATGCCGGGGGCGCTGCCGTACGCGGTGTACCGGCCGCTGGTGCGGGCCGCGCACTACTGGGGGCTGTGGCGCACGCTGCGCTCCGGGCGCTCCGTCGTCGTCCACGACTGCGGTACGCAGAGCTGGGTCCGGGCGCTGCTCGCGGCGGCCGCGCGGCGGCGGGGGCGTTCGCTGCACCTGCTCCTCCTGGACAGCAGCCCCGAGGAGGCGCTGTCCGGCCAGGCGGCGCGGGGGCGGCGCGTGTCGGCGTACGCCTTCGCCCGACACCGGGGGGCGGTGACCCGCCTCCTCCGCGAAGCGGAATCCGGCCGGCCGCCTGCGGGGTGCGCGTCGGCCACCCTCCTGGACCGCCGCTCCGCTGCCGCGGTGGCCCGGATCGCGTTCCACCCGTAACCGCCGGGGGCCCTGCCCCCGCACCCCCGCGCCTCAAACGCCGGCGGGGCTGGATATGCCGCTTGCGCGGCATCCGGGGCGCCGCCCCGGCCCCCGCGCCTCAAACGCCGGCGAGGCTGGAATTGCCCTGCGGGCAATCCAAGCCCGCCTGGGCGCAGGGTTGCGCTGCGGCGCGCACTTGCAGGCCGACGCCGGCCAATTCCAGCCCCGCCGGCGTTTGAGGCGCGGGTCCGGGCAGAGCCCGGCAGCGGCGCCGCACGTGAGCGCGGACAGCAACCCGGCGGAGCCCCGGCGGCGGGGCCGGGCCCAGGGCCGATAGCCTCGGCACGACATCGGCGGGATCACGGAGGCACGGGACATGCACAGCGGCGGTGGTTGGCCGGGGAATGAGCTGGAGCAGGTGCTCGGGGCGGCGCTCGGGCAGCCGGACGCCGGCGGGCGGATCCTGGAGGTGCTCGGGCGGAGCCAGCTGTGGGTGCCGCTCCCCGCCGGCGCGGGCACCGAGCAGGGCGGAGCCGAGGGGCTGACCCTGCCCACCATGGACATCGGCGGAGCCGCGTACGTCCCGGTGTACAGCTCCGAGGCCCAGTTCCTCGCCTGCGTCGGCCCCGGCATGGACTTCGCGGTGGCCCCCGCCGTCGAGTTCGCCCGCGGCCTCCCCCCGCAGCTCGGCATCGCGCTCAACCCCGAGGGCGCCGTCGGCGTGCCCCTCCCCCCGCCCGCCGTCGCGGAGCTC
The DNA here is from genome assembly GCF_042731135.1 of Streptomyces sp. NPDC059874. Classification (NCBI taxonomy): domain Bacteria; kingdom Bacillati; phylum Actinomycetota; class Actinomycetes; order Kitasatosporales; family Streptomycetaceae; genus Streptomyces; species Streptomyces sp. NPDC059874. The sequence continues at coordinate 38,483 of NZ_JBHWJY010000027.1, read as the reverse complement.
TGCCGCACCGGCCGGACCCCCCTCGACGGCCCCGCCGCCGGCGGCCGTGTGCGGCTCTACGAGCCGGACTGGCAGGAGGACCCGGTGGACTTCCTGGCCGCAGCCGCCGAGGAGTTCCGCGGCACCGGTGTGGTCTCGGCCGCGTACCGTTGCCTCGCGAGCATCGAGGGCGGGGAGCCGCAGCTGTTCATCGGTGTCCGCCTGGTGGGATGGGAGCCCGAGACCCGCAACGCCCCGATGGACGCCCTCGGCCGGGCCCTGACCCGCGTACCGCCGCCCTGGCCGGTGCAGTTGATCCTGCTGGACGCCGCCGAAGACCCGGTCACGGACTGGATTCGTGAGCGCGTACGCCCCTTCTACCTCCCGTAGGGCCGCTTAAGCTGTTCACGCGTTGACGTCGGGCGGATGCAGAGACGAGGAGGGGTACCGGGTGAGTGCGTCAGGCACGGCCGCGGCCGGGCAGGTCGAGCACATGCTGCGCCAGGTGACTCCCGGGCGCTACGAGAGCTACGAGTCGCTTCTGCACGCCCTCTCCGAGGGCCGGCTGTGGATGCTGCTGTGGCAGGGGCAGCCGGGCTCCCCGGACGCCCAGTACGGCGGCATGGAGGTCGAGGGCCTCGGGTACGCGCCCTGTGTGACCTCCCCGCAGGAGCTGGCCGCCAGCGGCTGGAACCGGGGCTACGAGGTGGTCACCGGCCGGGACATCGCCCGGGCGCTCTACCCCGACCGCTGGGGCCTGTGGCTGAACCCGCACGCCCAGGGCGGCGGCCTCGGCGTGCCGTGGGCGGACCTGCGCCGGATCGCCACCGGCCTGGACCGGATGCCGGCCGGCCCGTTGCGGCTGTCCGAGCCCGCCATCGAGCTCCCGCAGTTCTACGGGCTGCTGACCCAGCACGCCCACCGGACGCCGGCCGTGCGCTCGCTCCGCCGCGCGTGGGTGCAGCCGGCGCTCGGGTCCCCGTACCTCGCGGTGGGGCTCGACCTGTACGACGCCTCCGCGCCCGCGCTGGAGTCCGTACGGGAGATGATGCGCCAGTCGGTCGGCGTCGTCCCCGAGGGCGTACCGGTGTGCACGGTGGCGCTCGCCGACGAGCACGACCCCGTCGCGATGTGGCTGCGCGCGCAGACCCGCCCCTTCTACGACCGCGAGGGCCAGGCACCCGCGTACTGACCGGACGGCTGCCTACCGGCGCGTAGGACCTCGATTTCCGGACATCCACATATTGAGACATCCGTCTCGAAGGCCGCACCGAACCCATCGGTGCGGCCTTCGTCATATCCACCGAATCCACCCAAGTTCCTTGCCTGAAATGGCAGTTGGGTGGGATGTCCGTTCCGCGACGAACGGGCGGTGTTTCACCGCTCAACAGGGCCTGTCGTTCGGATAACGGAAGGTGTCGACGCAGATCACGGTTGCGCATCACATCCCCGGCAGGTCTGGCGGCCGATTGAGTGACCGATGAAGACTCCCCACCCAAGAGCCGGGTCAGTCCTGAAAGACCGGCTGGGCACGTGCACTTCGCTTGTCGTTCCACATGGCACTTCCTGCACTTCACACGCGTCCTGTGTATCCCACGCACTCCGAGCGCCACTCCGCACCAACGCCGCCACAGCGGCGGGCATGGGCCGGCAAACCCGTCGGCCGAGAGGGGTCCCCACCACGATGACGGCACCACTGCACGACACGAGCGCGGAAACACCCGCTCCCGTGTCCGTAGCCGACGTCCCTGCCAAGGCCATCGAAGGCCGCTCGCCCGGCCGCATCGCCTGGATGCGGCTCAAGCGCGACAAAGTCGCGCTGACCGGCGGCGTGGTCGTGATCCTCCTGATCCTGGTGGCGGTTTTCGCGCCGCAGATCGTGAGCCTGCTGGGCCACCCGCCCAACGAGTTCCACGAGGACCTGATCGACCCGGACCTCGGCACGCCGATCGGCTCCTTCGGCGGCATGAGCTCCGACTTCCTGCTGGGCGTCGAACCCACCAACGGGCGCGACGTGTTCAGCCGGATCGTCTACGGGGCCCGGATCTCCCTGGTCGTCGCCTTCCTGGCGGCCTTCGTGTCGGTCATCATCGGCAGCCTGCTCGGAGCCCTCGCCGGGTTCCTCGGCGGCTGGGTCGACGGCGTCATCAGCCGCACGATGGACCTGCTGCTGGCCTTCCCGCAGCTGCTGTTCACCATCGCCCTGGTCTCTGTGGTTCCCAACTCCCTCTGGGGGTTCGAGGGTTCAGGTGTCCGCATGGGCGTACTGATCATCGTGATCGGCTTCTTCGGGTGGCCGTACATCGGCCGCATCGTCCGGGGCCAGACGATCTCCCTGCGGGAACGCGAGTACGTCGAGGCCGCTCGCAGCCTCGGCGCCGGGCGCGGCTACATCCTGATCAAGGAGCTGCTGCCCAACCTGGTCGCCCCGATCCTCGTCTACTCGACGCTGATCATCCCGACCAACATCCTGACGGAGGCGGCCCTCAGCTTCCTCGGAGCCGGCGTCAAGCCGCCGACGGCCTCCTGGGGAAAGATGCTGTCCGACGCCATCCCCATCTACCAGGACGACCCCGCGTACATGGTGGTCCCCGGTATCACGATCTTCATCACCGTCCTGGCGTTCAACCTCTTCGGGGACGGGCTGCGTGACGCACTCGACCCCAAGGGCAGCTGAACCGCTCAACGATTCACCCACCTATGGAGGTTGGACAACCGTGATCCGCAGAAAGCAGGCACTCGCGATCACCGCCGTGATCGCCGCCCTGTCGCTGACCGCCGCGTGCGGTGGCGATGACGGCAAGAAGACCGAGGGGAAGGGCGGCGCGGGCGCCGCCGCGTTCAACGCCGCCACCACCGGCGTCGTGAACCCGTCGACCACCAAGGGCGGCGAGCTCAAGCTCTGGTCGCCGCAGGACGTCGACTACCTCGACCCGGCGCGTGCCTACTACGGCTTCGTGTGGAACATGCAGCGCCTCTACATCCGCCAGCTGCTCGCGTACGACAGCAAGCCGGGCGAGGCGGGCACCAAGCTGGTCCCGGACCTCGCCGAGGCCCTGCCGGTCCTGAGCAACGACGGCAAGACGTACACCGTCAAGATCAAGGACGGCGTGAAGTTCGAGGACGGTACGCCGATCACCTCGAAGGACTTCAAGTACGGCATCGAGCGCGTCTTCGCGCAGGACGTGCTGTCCGGCGGTCCCACGTACCTGATCGACCTGCTCGACCAGGGCCAGAAGTACCCCGGCCCGTACAAGGACACCGACCCCAACAAGATGGGTCTGAAGTCCGTCGAGACGCCGGACGACAAGACGATCGTCTTCAACCTGGCGAGCGCGAACTCCGACTTCAGCTACCTGCTGGCCATGCCGTCCTCCTCGCCGGTCCCGGCGAGCAAGGACGAGGGCGCCACGTACACCAACAAGCCGGTCTCCACCGGTCCGTACAAGGTCGAGAGCTTCACCGCGGGCAAGGGCGCGACCTTCGTCCGCAACGAGAACTGGGACCCGAAGACGGACACGATCCGCACGGGTCTGCCGGACAAGGTCTCCTTCACGGTGACGACCAACCCGGACGACATGGACCAGCGCCTGCTGTCGGGCGACATCGACCTCGCGGTCGACGGCACCGGCATGCAGCAGGCCGGCAAGAACAAGGTCCTCAAGGACGAGGAGCTCAAGAAGAACGCGGACAACCCGTTCACGGGCTACATCCGCTACTTCGCCTTCCCGCAGACGGTCGCGCCGTTCGACAACATCGAGTGCCGCAAGGCCGTCATCTACGCGGCCGACCCGAAGTCCCTGCAGACCGCCCGCGGCGGCCCGACCAGCGGTGACCTCGGCGCCAACATGCTGCCGCCCGGCATCCCCGGCTCCGACAAGTCGTACGACCCCTACGGTCTGACGAAGGGCGAGCCGCAGGAGGCCAAGGCCAAGGAGGCCCTCAAGGCCTGTGGCAAGCCCGACGGCTTCGAGACCACCATCGCCGTGCGCAACAACCGCGCCCCCGAGGTGAAGTCCGCCGAGTCCCTGCAGGCGGCCCTCGCCAAGGTCGGCATCAAGGCGACGATCGACCAGTACGACGGCAAGCTCTCCTCCTCCACGATCGGCTCGCCCGAGAACGTGAAGAAGAAGAACTACGGCATCATCGTCATGGGCTGGGGTGCCGACTACAACTCCGGCGCCGGCTTCCTGCAGCCGCTGGTCGACGGATCGTTCATCCTGCCGAACGGCAACAACAACTACACGATGCTCGACGACCCCGAGGTCAACGGGCTCTTCGACAAGGCCGCTGCCGCCGCCACGCCCGAGGCCGCAGCCCCGTTCTACACGGACATCAACAAGAAGATCATGGAGAAGGCTCTCTACCTCCCGATCAACTTCGACAAGGCCTTCGTGTACCACAACCCCCGCCTGACCAACGTCTACTTCAACGACTCGTTGGGCAAGATCGACCTCGCGGTCGTCGGCGTCACCAAGTAACCGCAGGCCCAGCAAAAGCACCTAAGTAAGTGCCTTCACCGCACATGCGCTAGTCCGAAGGGCAGGTGAAGGCCGCAGGCGGTGGCCGCCGTCCCCACAAGGGACGGCGGCCACCCGCCCCGGGCGGCCGACTGCAGTGCTCGTCTACCTCATACGGCGGCTGTTCAATGTCGTCGCAACGCTGCTGGTGGTCTCCGTGGTCACCTTCGGCATCTTCTTCGCGGTCCCGAAGCTGACCGGCAGCGATCCCGCACTGATGTACGCGGGACGCGAGACCAACGAGACCGCCCTGGCGGGCATCCGCGTGAAGATGGGCTTCGACAAGCCCATCTCCGAGCAGTACCTGCTCTTCCTCAAGGGCATCTTCGCCGGCCGCGACTACGACGGCGGCACGGATGTCACGCACTGCGCGGCGCCTTGCTTCGGCTACTCCTTCAAGACCGAGGCGCCCGTCTGGGAGACCATGCTCGACCGGATGCCGGTCACCCTCTCGCTCGCCCTCGGGGCGGCCGTGATCTGGGTGATCGCCGGTGTGGCCACCGGCGTGGTCTCGGCGCTCAAGCGCCGCACCGCCATCGACCGCACCGTCATGGTCGGCGCGCTCGCCGGCGTCTCCCTGCCGATCTTCTTCACCGGCATGGTGGCCCCCGCGATCTTCGTCTACGGCCTCGGCTGGTTGGAGGTCTCCAACTACAAACCTCTGACCGAGGATCCGGTGGCCTGGCTCAACAGCATGATCCTCCCCTGGGTCACGCTCGCCTTCCTCTTCGCCGCCACCTACGCCCGCATCACCCGCGCCACGATGCTGGAGGTCCTCGGCGAGGACTACATCCGTACGGCCCGTGCCAAGGGGCTCAAGGAGGGTGTGGTCATCCGCAAGCACGCCCTGCGCTCCACCCTGACCCCGATCGTCACCATGTTCGGCCTCGACCTGGGCGGACTGCTCGGCGGCGCGGTGCTCACCGAGACGACCTTCAACTTCCAGGGCCTGGGAACGGCCGCCGTGGCGGCGATCAGCGCCGGCGACCTCCCGGTGATCATGGGAGTCACCCTGCTCGCCGCGCTCTTCGTGGTGATGGCCAACCTGATCGTGGACCTGCTGTACGCCGTCATCGACCCGCGCGTGAGGCTGACGTGACCGAGACCCCCGCCTCTTCCTCCGGCACCTCCGGCAAGCCGGCCTTCGTTCCCGAGCAGGCCGGGCCGCGGGACGGAGCGTTCCTCTCCGTACGCGACCTCAAGGTGCACTTCCCGACCGACGACGGACTGGTCAAGTCCGTCGACGGGCTCACCTTCGACCTGGAGCGCGGCAAGACGCTCGGGATCGTCGGCGAGTCCGGATCCGGGAAGTCGGTGACCTCCCTGGCCATCATGGGCCTGCACCGCACCGGCAACGCGCGCAGCCGCCCGCACATCTCGGGCGAGGTGATCCTCGACGGCGAGGAACTCGTCAGCGCCGACGCCGACCGCGTGCGCACGCTCCGCGGCCGCAAGATGGCCATGGTCTTCCAGGACCCGCTCTCCGCGATGCACCCGTACTACTCGGTCGGCGCGCAGATCATCGAGGCCTACCGGACCCACCACGACGTCGACAAGAAGACGGCCCGCAAGCGGGCCGTCGAGATGCTCGACCGCGTGGGCATCCCGGAGCCCCACCGGCGCGTGGACGCGTACCCGCACGAGTTCTCCGGCGGCATGCGCCAGCGCGCGATGATCGCCATGGCGCTGGTCAACAACCCCGAACTGCTCATCGCGGACGAGCCGACCACGGCCCTGGACGTCACCGTCCAGGCGCAGATCCTCGACCTCATCCGGGACCTGCAGAAGGAGTTCGGCTCCGCGGTCATCATGATCACGCACGACCTCGGCGTGGTCGCCGAGATGGCCGACGACCTCCTCGTGATGTACGGCGGCCGCTGCGTCGAGCGGGGCACCGCCGAGAAGGTCTTCTACGAGCCCCGCCACCCGTACACCTGGGGCCTGCTGGGTTCGATGCCGCGCATCGACCGCGAGCAGACCGAGCGCCTCATCCCGGTCAAGGGCTCGCCGCCCAGCCTCATCAACATCCCCAGCGGCTGTGCCTTCAACCCGCGCTGCCCGTACGCCGACGTACCCAAGGGCAACGTGACCCGCACGGTACGGCCGGAGCTCGTCGAGGAGGACGGCAGCCGCCACTGGTCCGCCTGCCACATGTCGCAGGACGAGCGGACCCGGATCTGGACCGAAGAGATTGCGCCGAAGCTGTGACCGAGACGCCCGAAACCAAGAAGACGGACGCGGCCGCCGTCCCCGCACAGGCCACGGACTCGGCCGCCGCTCCCGCTCCCGAGCTGCTGCTCAAGGTCTCCGGCCTGACCAAGCACTTCCCCATCACCAAGGGGCTGTTGCGGCGGCAGGTGGGCGCCGTCAAGGCCGTCGACGGCATCGACTTCGACGTCCGGCGCGGTGAGACCCTCGGCGTGGTCGGCGAGTCCGGCTGCGGCAAGTCCACCATGGGCCGGCTGATCACGCGGCTGCTCGAACCGACCGGCGGAACCGTCGAGTTCGAGGGCAAGGACATCACGCACCTCGGGGTGGCGGGCATGCGCCCGCTGCGCCGCGACGTGCAGATGATCTTCCAGGACCCGTACGGCTCGCTGAACCCGCGCCACACGGTGGGCGCCATCGTCAGCGCGCCGTTCAAGCTCCAGAACGTCACCCCTGAGGGCGGCCTCAAGGCGGAGGTCCAGCGGCTGCTGTCGCTCGTGGGCCTCAACCCCGAGCACTACAACCGCTACCCGCACGAGTTCTCCGGCGGCCAGCGCCAGCGCATCGGCATCGCACGGGCCCTGGCGCTCAACCCGAAGCTCGTGGTGGCCGACGAGCCCGTCTCGGCGCTCGACGTCTCCATCCAGGCCCAGGTGGTCAACCTGCTGGACGACCTCCAGCAGGAGCTCGGCCTCACGTACGTGATCATCGCGCACGACCTGTCGGTCATCCGGCACGTCTCGGACCGCATCGCGGTGATGTACCTCGGCAAGATCGTCGAGCTGGCGGACAACAAGTCGCTGTACGAGGCGCCGATGCACCCGTACACGAATGCCCTGATGTCGGCGGTCCCGGTCCCGGACCCGCGCCGGCGCGGTGCGAAGAGCGGCCGCATCCTGCTCAAGGGCGACGTGCCGTCGCCGATCTCGCCGCCGAGCGGCTGCCGCTTCCACACGCGGTGCTGGAAGGCCACGCAGATCTGCACCACGCAGGAGCCGCCGCTGGTGGCCCTGAAGACGGGCCACCAGGTCGCCTGCCACCACCCGGAGAACGCCCCCGACCAGGCCCCGGGCGACAAGCCCCTCCCGGGCGCGGCCGACGCGGTGGCCAAGATTTCGGAGTAGCGGCCGAAAGGACCGGCGGGGTCGGGGATGCCGTTGGGCAACCCCGACCCCGCCGGGCAGACTCCAGCCCCGCCGGGGGCAACACCAGCCCCGCCGGGCCAAACTCCCGCCTCGGGCCAGGGCAACTCCAGCCCTGCCGGGCCGGCTCCAGCCTCGGCGGGGGGCAAGTTCAGCCTCGCCGGCGTTTGAGGCGCGGGGTCTGGGGCGGAGCCCCAGGGGCCGGGCGCAGCCCGGTCCTCAGGCGGAGCCGCGGCCGACGCGGCCAGGCGTGCCCCCGGCCCGGCATCAGGCGGCCCCCCGTCGGGCGACAATGGCTCGGTGCTCCACGATCTCTTCCCGCCCGGGATCCAGCATGCCCTGGACCTCGCCGGCATCTTCGTCTTCGCCACCGCGGGCGCGCTGCTCGCCGTCCGCAAGAACTTCGACGTCTTCGGCATCGCCGTCCTGGCCCTGGTCACGGCCCTCGGCGGCGGCCTCTTCCGCGACCTCGTCATCGGTGCGACCCCCGCGGCCGCCTTCGGCGAGCTCAGCTTCTTCGTGACCCCGCTGATCGCCGCCGCGATCGTCTTCTTCCTGCACCCCGAGGTCCAGCGGATCAACCGCGCCATCAACGTCTTCGACGCCGCCGGCCTCGCGCTGTTCTGTGTGACGGGCACCACCAAGGCCTACGAGTACGGCCTCGGCCTCACCGCCTCCGCCGCGCTCGGCGTGGCCACCGCCGTCGGCGGCGGCGTCCTGCGCGACGTGCTCGTCAACGAGGTGCCGTCGCTCCTGCGCGACCGGGAGATGTACGCCGTCCCCGCCGTCGTCGGGGCCTCGACCGTGGCGCTCTCCATCGCCTTCGACTCCCTCAACGCCTTCACCACGGGCCTGGCGATCGTCACCACCTTCGTGCTGCGCATCCTGGCCATGCGCTACCACTGGCGGGCCCCGTTGGCCTGGAACCGTCGCTCGTCGGTGGCCGAAGAGCCGTAACCAAACAAAGCTACCGCTTAGTAGCGAGCGGGTGTACCGTCGTTTACATGTCACACGCAGCTGCCAAGGCGTCCATCGGCGACAGCGAGTTCGACCGCGACACCACCGTCACCGCCCGCCCGGGCGAGCCCGGGGTGTACGACGCGGAACTCTCCGCCGGCTGGACGATCATCACCGCCGTGAACGGCGGCTACCTGCTGGCCCTGGTCGGCCGGGCCCTGTCGGCGGCCCTCCCGCACCCGGACCCGTTCACCGTCTCCGCGCACTACCTGACCTCCTCGGTGCCCGGCCCCGCCGTGATCCGCACGCAGGTCGTCCGCGTCGGCCGCACCCTCTCCACCGGCCAGGCCTCGTTGTTCCAGTACGACGAGAGCGGCGCCGAGGTCGAGCGCATCCGCGTCCTCGCCTCCTTCGGCGACCTCGCCTCGCTCCCGGACGACGTCCGCACCACCGCCGTGCCGCCCGTCATGCCGGCGTACGAGGACTGCCTCGGCGCGGAGGCCGGTCCGGCCCCGATCCCCGGCAGCTCGGCGATCGTCGACCGGCTCCGGCTGCGCCTGGACCCGGCGACCGCGGGCTGGGCCGTCGGCGCGCCCTCGGGCAAGGGGGAGATGCGGGCCTGGTTCGAGCTGGCCGACGGCCGCGACGCCGACCCGCTGTCCATGCTCCTCGCGGTGGACGCGCTGCCGCCCACCGTCTTCGACCTGGGCCTGATCGGCTGGGCCCCGACGGTGGAACTCACCACCCACATCCGCCGCCGCCCCGCCCCCGGCCCGCTCCGGGTCTCCATCACCACCCGCAACCTGGCCGGCGGCTTCCTGGAGGAAGACGCCGAGGTCTGGGACTCCGCGAACCAGCTGGTGGCCCAGTCCCGCCAACTGGCCCGCGCCCCGCGCCAGAACTGACCGAGCTGCGCTCGAAAGCGCCGCTGCGCGGCACCTTCGAGCGCAGCTCAGCCAAATCCAGCCCCGCCGGCGTTCGAGGCGCGGGCCCCTGGGGCTCAGCCCCAGGGGCCCGCCCGCCGGGGCCAGGCTTCCGCCGGGGCGTAACGGGGCCGGCGGGACTCGTAGAATCGGGGGATCATGGCCTACCTCGACCACGCCGCCACCACCCCGATGCTGCCGGAGGCCGCCGCGGCGATGACCGCGCAGTTCTCCGCCACGGGGAACGCGTCCTCCCTGCACGCCGCCGGCCGCCGGGCCCGCCGTACCGTCGAGGAGGCCCGCGAGGCCTTCGCCGAGGCGATCGGCGCGCGCCCGAGCGAGGTGGTCTTCACCGCCGGCGGTACCGAGGCCGACAACCTCGCCGTCAAGGGCCTGTACTGGGCCCGGCGCGACGCCGACCCCGCCCGGACCAGGGTCCTCGCCAGCCCCGTCGAGCACCACGCCGTGCTCGACGCCGTCCACTGGCTCGCCGAGCACGAGGGCGCGCGGGTCGAGTACCTGCCGGTGGACCACTACGGCCGAGTGCACCCGGATGCCTTCCGCGAGGCCGTCGAGCGCAACCCCGACGACGTGGCCCTGGCCACCGTCATGTGGGCCAACAACGAGATCGGCACCGTCTTGCCGGTCCGTGAACTGGCCGCCATCGCCGGTGAGTACGGGATCCCGCTGCACTCCGACGCCGTCCAGGCCTTCGGACAGCTCGACGTCCACTTCGGCGACAGCGGCCTCGCCGCCATGACCGTCAGCGGCCACAAGGTCGGCGGCCCCTACGGCATCGGCGCCCTGCTCCTCGGCCGCGACCAGACCCCCGTACCCGTCCTGCACGGCGGCGGTCAGGAGCGGCACGTCCGCTCCGGGACCCTCGACGTGCCGGCCATCGCCTCCTTCGCGGTGGCGTCCGTACTCGCCGCCGAGCGGCAGGAGCAGTTCGCCACGGAGATCGGCGCGCTGCGCGACGAACTCGTCGCCGCCGTCCGCGCGGCCGTACCGGACGCCGTCCTCGGGGGAGACCCCGACGACCGGCTCCCGGCCAACGCCCACTTCAGCTTCCCCGGCTGCGAGGGCGACTCCCTGCTGCTCCTGCTCGACGCCCAGGGCATCGAATGCTCCACCGGCTCCGCCTGCACCGCCGGCGTGGCCCAGCCCAGCCACGTCCTGCTGGCCACCGGTACCGACCCGAAGCTGGCCCGGGGCACCCTGCGCTTCTCCCTGGGCCACACCTCCACCAAGGAGGACGTGGCGGCCCTTGCGGCAGCCATCGGCCCGGCCGTCGAACGCGCCCGCACGGCCGGCCTCAGCTAGTGCTGTGACCGGCAAGGTTCACCGGGTCACGACACCAGGGCCTGCTGCACGAGGGTCATGTACCGGTTCCAGTCCCAATGGGGCCCGGGATCCGTGTGGTCGGCGCCCGGGACCTCGGAGTGGCCCAGGATGTGTTTGCGGTCGGGGGGTATGCCGTAGCGGCGGCAGATGTCGGCCGCCAGCCGGGCCGAGGTCGCGTACATCGTGTCCGTGAAGTCCTTCGGCCGGTCCACGTAGCCCACGTGCTCGATGCCGATGCTGCGCTCGTTCATCGAGCGGCTCCCGGAGTGGAAGGCCACGTCCAGCTCGCGCACCATCTGCTCCACATGGCCGTCCCCACGCACTATGTAGTGCGCCGACGCCTTGTGCCACGGGTTCCTGAAGGCGTCCACCGAGGACTCGAAGCCGCCCTGCGTGACGTGCACGACGATCCGGTCCACCCGGTAGTCGTCCGGCCGGTCCGCCAGCCGCCAGTTCGCCGGCGAGGCCGCGGTCCAGCTCGCGCCCGCGTGGTCGATCTCGCCTTCCTTGCGCGGCTTGTCCACCCCCGGCACCAGCCACCAGGCCCGGCCGATCTCCTCCCGGCCGACGATCGCCGCCACCGTGAAGATCCCGAGCCCGCCGAACAGCACCGCCCTGCGGGTCCTGCCCGGCGGCTTCTTCCCCTCGTCGCCCTGCTTCGCCATGTGATCCACCCCCCACAGCCGATAACGCGCTGTGACCCCTTGCGGTTCCCCGTACCCTGGACGGTGCTATGACTGAGAACCTGCCGCGCACCTCCCGCCCCCTTCGCGTCCTGGCCGCCATGTCCGGTGGCGTGGACTCCGCCGTCGCCGCCGCCCGCGCGGTCGAAGCCGGGCACGACGTGACCGGCGTCCACCTGGCGCTCTCCGCGAACCCGCAGTCCTTCCGGACCGGCGCCCGAGGCTGCTGCACCATCGAAGACTCCCGCGACGCCCGCCGCGCCGCCGACGTCATCGGCATCCCCTTCTACGTCTGGGACCTCGCCGAGCGCTTCCGCGAGGACGTGGTCGAGGACTTCATCTCCGAGTACGAGGCGGGGCGGACCCCGAACCCCTGCCTGCGCTGCAACGAGAAGATCAAGTTCGCGGCGCTGCTCGACAAGGCCCTCGCCCTCGGCTTCGACGCCGTCTGCACCGGCCACTACGCCACCGTCGTCCTCAACGAGGACGGCTCCCGCGAGCTGCACCGCGCCTCCGACATGGCCAAGGACCAGTCGTACGTCCTCGGCGTCCTCGACGAGAAGCAGCTCGCCCACGCGCTCTTCCCCCTCGGCGACACCCTCACCACCAAGGACGAGATCCGCGCCGAGGCGGAGCGCCGCGGACTGGCCGTCGCGAAGAAGCCCGACAGCCACGACATCTGCTTCATCGCCGACGGCGACACCCAGGGCTTCCTCGCGAACCGCCTCGGCAAGGCGGAGGGCGACATCGTCGACGAGGCGACCGGCGAGAAGGTCGGCACCCACGACGGCGCGTTCGGCTTCACCATCGGCCAGCGCAAGGGCCTGCGGATCGGCCACCCGGCCCCCGACGGCAAGCCGCGCTACGTCCTCGACATCTCCCCGGTGAACAACACCGTCACCGTCGGCCCCGCGGAAGCCCTGGACGTCACCGCCCTGACCGCGATCCGCCCCCGCTGGTGCGGTTCCACCGCCGCCGCGCCGGGCACCTACACCGCGCAGCTGCGCGCCCACGGCGGCGAGACCGAGGTCTTCGCCGAGCTCGTGGACGGCGAGCTGCGCGTCTCCTTCAGCGAGCCGGTCCGCGGCGTGGCCCCCGGCCAGGCGATCGTGCTCTACGACGGCACGCGCGTGGTCGGCTCCGCCACCATCGCCACGACCACCCGGGCCACGGCCGCCTCCGTGTAGCGAGGAGTCAGACCACCGTCAGGACGATCTTGCCGGTGGTCCGGCCCTGCTCGCCGAGCTCGTGGGCCTTCGCGGCCTGTGCCAGCGGCAGCACCGTGTCGATGACAGGGCGCAGCCGCCCCTCCTCGACCAGGGCCGCGATCTGCACCAGGCCCCGGTAGTCGGGCTCCACCAGCGTCCAGCCGGTGTGCACGCCGTCCGCCCCGTCCGGCACGCCGTCCGGGGAGGGCAGGGTCACCAGGTGTCCGCCGGGCTTGAGCACCTTCAGCGAGTGCTGCCCGTTGTCCCCGCCGAGCGAGTCGATCACCACGTCCACGTCGGACACCGCTTCGGTGAAGTCCGTGGTGCGGTAGTCGATCACCTCGTCGGCGCCCAGCTCGCGCAGCAGCTCGTGCTTGCCCGCGCTCGCGGTGCCGATCACGTACGCGCCCCGGGCCTTGGCGATCTGCACGGCCAGGTGGCCGACCCCGCCGGCCGCGGCGTGCACCAGCACGCGCTGCCCGGCGGTGACGCCGGCCGTGTCCACCAGCGCCTGCCAGGCGGTCAGCGCCGCCAGCGGCAGCGCGGCAGCCTGCACGTGGTCCAGGGAGGCGGGCTTGCGGGCGAAGTGCCGGGCCGGGCCCACCACGTACTCGGCGTAGCCGCCGGCCTGGCGCGGGAAGTGCGGCATCCCGTACACCTCGTCGCCCGGCGCGTACAGGGTCACGCCGGGGCCGACCGCCTCGACGGTGCCCGAGACGTCCCAGCCGACGATCGGGGTCTCGCCCCAGGCGATCAGGGCGCCACTGGCCCGCGTCTTCCAGTCGACCGGGTTCACGCCGGCAGCGTGGACGCGCACCAGGATCTCGTTCAGGCCCGGCTCGGGCCGCTCGATCTCCCGCTCGACCAGGGTCTCGGGGCCGCCCCACTCGCTCACGACGACAGCACGCATTTCTTCTTCTCCTCGAACGGTTTCCGCAGCTCCCGGTCGGTTCCGACCGCTGATGTGCCTCCAGCATCGGCCGGGCGCGGCGGTCGTGGTGTTGGCCGGATGGCCACTATGTGACAGGATCTGGCCATGGGTGAAATGAGCACGGCAGGGACGACGGCGACCGACGCGAAGGGCCGGCACCGGATCGCGGTGCTCGCCCTGCCCGGCTTCCCGCCGTTCGAGCTGGGGATCCCCTCCCGGGTCTTCGGCAGCGCCGTGGACGAGGACGGCGCGGACCTGTACGAGGTCGTCGTCTGCACCGCCGACGGCGGCCCGGTGCTGAGCGACTCCGGGTTCACCCTCCAGCCCGCCGCCGGGCCCGAGGCCCTCGCCGCCGCCGACACCGTGATCATCCCGCCCACCCACGCCATGCCCGAGCTGGCCCGCGGGGGGCCGCTGCCGCCCGAGGTCGCGGCGGCCATCGCCGGCATCCGGCCCGGCACCCGCCTGGTCTCGATCTGCACCGGCTCCTACGTCCTCGCCGCCGCAGGACTCCTCGACGACCGCCCCGCGACGACCCACTGGAACCTCGCCCCCGAGTTCCGCAGGGCCTACCCGCGGGTCCTCCTCGACGAAGAGGTCCTCTTCGTCGACGACGGCGACATCCTGACCTCCGCCGGGGTCTCCGCCGGCGTCGACCTCTGCCTGCACCTGATCCGCCGCGACCACGGAGCCGCCGTCACCAACCGCGCCGCCCGCATGTGCGTCGTACCGCCCTGGCGCGACGGCGGGCAGGCCCAGTACATCGACCGGCCCGTCCCGGAGCCCACCGTCGCCACCACCACGACCACCCGCGCCTGGGCCCTGGAGCACCTCGCCGAACCGCTGACCCTCGCCGAGCTCGCCGCCCACGCGCGGATGAGCCTGCGCACCTTCACCCGCCGCTTCCGCGACGAGGTAGGCGTGACCCCGGTCCAGTGGCTGACCGCCCAACGCCTGGAGATCGCTCGGAACCTGCTGGAATCCAGCGACCTCCCCGTCGACCTGGTGGCCCACCGCTCCGGCTTCGGCTCCGCCAACTCCCTTCGAGCCCACATGCGTTCGACGATCGGTATCTCGCCAATCGCCTACCGTCGTACCTTCAACCGCCCCAACAGCACTGTCCTGACGCACAATTGAGTGTTCGTCACCTCTGAGTGATACTTCGTGATCCGCCGGGCGGGCTGCGCCCCGCGGGCGATCACCGTTGACCCAGGGGGAATCGACGTGCGAATACATCGCAAACGGCGGACGGGGGCGGCCGCGACGGCCGCCGTCGCCACCATCGCGCTCGCGGCGGGCCTGACCGTACCCGCCTCGGCCGCGCCCACACCCGGCCCGTCCGGCGCCGGGCAGCGCAACCAGACCGCCCGGCAGGGCCTGACCCACCTCACCCTCATCACCGGCGACCGGGTCACCGTCGACGCCGCGGGCCGCCCCGTCGGCTTCCGGCCCGCCCCGGGACGCGAGAAGACGCCCGTCTCGGTGGAGCGCAGCGGCGACCGGACCAGCCTCGTCCCGGCGGACGCCCAACGTCTGATCGACACCGGCCGGCTCGACCCGCGCCTCTTCGACATCACCGAGCTCGGCAGGGCCGCGTCCCGCGGGGCCCGCGGGGACCGGCTCAAGCTGATCGTCCGCTACGAGGCAGGCGCGGCCCCCGCGGCCAAGTCCGCTCTGCGCGCGGCGGGCGGCCTCCAGGTGGACCGTACGTACGCCTTCCTCGACGCCGAGGCCGTCAGCGCGAGCCCCGACCGGGCGGCGGCCGTCTGGACCGCCCTCACCGGCGCCCAGGCCCGCGGCGCCGCCCCCACCACCACCCCCGGCATCGCCACCGTCTGGCTGGACGGCGTACGCACCGCCGACCTCGACAAGAGCACCCGGCAGATCGGCGCCGACCAGGCCTGGAACGCCGGCTACGACGGCACCGGAGTCAAGATCGCCGTCCTCGACACCGGCGTCGACGCCGGCCACCCCGACCTCGCCGGGCAGATCGTCTCCGAACAGAACTTCTCCTCCGCCGCCGACGCGAAGGACCGGCACGGGCACGGCACCCACGTCGCCTCCATCGCCGCCGGCACGGGCGCCAAGTCGGGCGGCGCGTTCAAGGGCGTCGCACCCGGCGCCAAGGTGCTGAGCGGCAAGGTCCTCGACGACCACGGCTCCGGCGACGACTCCGGCATCCTCGCCGGCATCGAATGGGCCGCCGCTCAGGGCGCCCACGTCGTCAACCTCAGCCTCGGCGGCGCCGACACCCCCGGCATCGACCCGCTCGAAGCGGCCGTGAACAAGCTGAGCGCCGACCGGGGCGTGCTGTTCGCCATCGCGGCGGGCAACAGCGGCCGCTCCGGCCGCGGCAGCATCAGCTCCCCGGGCAGCGCGGACGCCGCGCTCACCGTCGGCGCGGTCAACGACGACGACGCCATCGCCGACTTCTCCAGCGTCGGCCCCCGCATCGGCGACGGCGCGATCAAGCCGGACGTCACCGCCCCGGGCGTGGACATCACGGCGGCCGCCGCCGACGGCAGCGCCCTCGGAGGCCAAGGCCAGAACCCGGACGGCTACATCACCCTCTCCGGCACCTCGATGGCCGCCCCGCACGCCGCGGGCGCCGCCGCGCTGCTCAAGCAGCAGCACCCGCAGTGGACCGGAACCGAGCTCAAGGGTGTCCTCGCGGGGTCCGCGAAGCCCCGCCGGGGCGGGGCGTACGAGCAGGGCGGCGGCCGGATCGCCGTCGACAACGCGCTGCGCCTGGAGCTCGTCGCCGAACCGGGCTCGCTGGTCTTCGCCGGCCGGCAGTGGCCGCACGACGACGACACCCCGGAGAAGAAGCAGCTCGCCTACCGCAACCTGGGCACCGCCCCGGTCACCCTCGAACTGGCCGCGACCGTCACCGACCCCGACGACAAGCCCGCCCCGGCCGGCATGGTCACCTTCGACGCGCCCCGGGTGACCGTCCCGGCGGGCGGCACCGCCTCCGTCGGCGTCATCGTCGACACCCGACTGGGCACCCAGGTGGACGGCACCTACACCGCGTACGTGGTGGCCACCGGCCCGGCCGGGCAGAGCGTCCGCACCGCCGTGGCCATCGAGCGCGAGGCCGAGTCGTACAACCTGACCCTCAAGCACCTCGGGCGGGACGGAAAGCCCGCCACGGCCTACGGCTCCGCCCTCCGGGGCCTGACGGCCGGCGCCGCGGGCAGGCGCTTCGCGTGGAGCCCGGCCTCCGGTCAGGACACCCTGCGGGTGCCCGTGGGCGGCTACCTGCTCAACACGAACATCCTCGTCGACCCGAACGACTTCACCCGGGGGATCGACTGGATCGCCCAACCCTGGCTGGAGGTCACCGGTGACGGCACGGTGACCCTCGACGCGCGCACCACCAAGCCGGTGGACATCACCGTGCCGTCGCGGACGGCCTCCATGCAGTTCGCCATGCCCCTCTACACCGTGGTCACGGAGGACTCGGGGCACGGCTTCGGCTGGTGGCTCGACTCCTACACCGGCCTGCGCACCCGACAGCAGGGCCCGGACGTACCCGCGGGCACCACCCTGTTCCAGCAGTGGGACGCGCACTGGACGGACGGCGAGACGGAGGAATACCACGCCACCCTCGGAGGCCCCGTCACGCGCCTGGCCACCGGATACAAGCGGCAGCTGAAGGCGGCCCAACTGGCCACGGTCGTGGTGGAGCAGGGCGCTTCGGTGCCCGGCAAGACGGGCATGGTCCTGGCGATCGGCTCCCTGCCGGGCGCGACCGGCGGCAGCTCGCTGTCCCGCAACAGGGCCCTGCCGGGCACGACGAAGCTCCACCTGTCGGCGGTGGACGGGGCGAAGTGGGCGATCAGCACCTCACAGTCCGGCGACGTGGACGAGAACGGCTTCCCGCGCGACGAGACGCAGTACGACACCGGCGCCCCGCGCACCTTCCAGGCCGGCCGCACCTACCGGGAACGCTTCAACGCCGGGGTCTTCGGTCCGCGCGTCGACACCGCGGCGGGGCTCGGCCTCTACCGCCAGGGCGACGAGCTGTGGGGGACGCTGCCGCTGCTCGCGGACGGCGCCGGACACGAAGGCTCCGACTACTTCACCAAGGGCCGGACGGTCCTCTACCGCAACGGCGTGCAGGTAGGCAGCGACGACGCGGAACTCGCCCTGGCGTCGCGCTTCACCGTCCCGGCGGCCACGGGCTCGTACAAGCTGGTCACCTCCACCACCCGGTCGGACACGGTCTCCCGCATCTCCTCGAAGGTGACCGCCACCTGGTGGTTCCGCTCGAAGACCACGCCCGCCGACCCCGAGGCACCGACGTCGATCCCGCTGTCCGCCGTCCGCTTCACCCCCGACCTGTCCCTGGCCGGCACCTCCCCGGCGGGCCGGACCGTCCGCGTCCCGGTCACCGTCCAGGGCGCGGCCGCGAAGACCCTCACGGTCCAGGTCTCGTACGACGACGGCTACACCTGGAGCACCGTCCCGGTCCGGTCCGGTGCGGTGACGGTCAAGAACCCCGCGAAGGGCGGGAACGTCTCCCTCCGCGGCACGACGACCGACGGCTCGGGCAACAAGTCCGAGATCACGATCATCCGGGCCTGGCTCGCGGACTGACACCCGCGAGCGTCCAGGCCCCGTACGGCGCGGCCCCCCGGGCGACCACCCGGGGGGCCGCGCCCCCGCGCGGCGGAATGCGAGCATGGGCCCATGGCTACTCACCTGATCACCGGTGCCGGATCCGGCATCGGCGCCGCCGTCGCGGCCCGACTGCACGCCCGCGGCGACGACCTCGTACTCCTCGCCCGGGACGCCGCCCGGGGCAAGCAGCTCGTCGAGCGCTACCCCGGCGCGCGGGCGCTCGTGGGCGATCTCGCCGATCCGGACCGGCTCTCCTGGGCCTTCTCCAAGCAGCCGATCCCCGAGCGCATCGACTCCCTCCTCCACATCGCCGGGATCGTCGACCTCGGCCCCGTCGGTGACCTGCGGCCCAAGACCTGGCACCAGCAGCTCAACGTCAACCTGATCGCCCCCGCCGAGGTCACCCGGCTCCTGCTGCCGACCCTGCGCGCCTCCAAGGCCACCATCGTCTTCGTGAACTCCGGCGCCGGCCTCACCGCCCACGCCGACTGGAGCGCGTACGCCGCCTCCAAGCACGGGCTGAAGGCCCTCGCCGACTCGCTGCGCGCGGAGGAGAAGGCCAACGGCATCCGCGTCACCTCCGTGTACCCGGGCCGGACCGCCAGCCCCATGCAGGCCAAGGTGCACTCCCAGGAGGGCAAGGAATACGACCCCACCGCCTGGATCGACCCCGAGTCGGTGGCGACCACCATCGTCATGGCCGTCGACCTGCCCCGCGACGCCGAGGTCAACGACCTGACCGTCAGGCCCGGACGATGAGCGCGAGCGCCACCGGCGTCGGTTCGCTGCCCGGCGGCGACGCCCGAGAGGCGGCCAAGACCGTCACCGGTTCCTTCGAGGAGTTCCCGTACCTCCCCGAGCTGCCCGCCCGCGGGCCGGGCGCGGACATGATCGGCCGGTCCCTCGGACTGCTCGTCGAGATGTACGCGCACGTCGAGCCCAGCGGCTGGCGGATCAGCGACCGCCCGGGCCGGGACACGCGGCGGGCCCGGTCCTGGCTCGGGGAGGACCTGGACGCGCTGGAGGAGTTCACCCAGGGATACACCGGCAAGCTCAAGGTCCAGGCCGTCGGGCCCTGGACGCTGGCCGCCGCCCTGGAGCTGCACGGCGGCGAGGCCATGCTCCAGGACGCCGGCGCCTGCCGTGACCTGGCCGGATCGCTGGCCGAGGGGCTGCGCGAGCACCTGGCCGACGTACGCAAGCGGATCCCCGGCGCCGACATCGTGCTGCAGTTCGACGAGCCCTCGCTGACCGCAGTACTGCTCGGGCGGGTGCGGTCGGCGAGCGGGTACCGGACGTACCGAGCCGTCGACCGGCAGGTCGTCGAGGGCACCCTGCGCGACCTGTTCGCCGTCCACGACGGGGACGTGATCGTGCACTCCTGCGCGCCCGAGGTGCCGTTCGGACTGCTGCGGCGAGCGGGCGCCACGGGCGTGTCGTTCGATTTCTCCCTGCTCACCGAGCGCGAGGATGACGCCATCGGGGAGGCCGTCGAAGGCGGTGCGAAACTCTTCGCCGGAGTGGTGCCGGGCACCGACGGTCCGTTGTCAGACCCTGCCGGTAGCGTCATGGGTGTCAGGAAGCTTTGGCGCAGGCTGGGGCTGGCCCCGGGGACTCTGGCGGAGTCGGTCGTGGTCACCCCGTCGTGCGGTCTGGCGGGCGCTTCACCCGCCTACGCCCGCGCGGTGCAGGCGCATTGCGTCAGGGCGGCGAGGTCGCTCGCCGACAACCCTGAGTGACGGTCGAGACGGGGCACGGGAGGACACGGCATGGCAGCCGAACAGCAGGACACGGCAGTACCGACGGCGGTGCGTGAGCAGCACCAGCTGCTGGCCGAGCAGGTCGAGGAGCACCGCTTCCGGTACTACGTGAACGACCAGCCGGTCGTCAGCGACGCCGAGTTCGACAAGCTGCTGCGCTCGCTGGAGGCGCTGGAGGAGCAGTACCCCGAGCTGCGCACGCCCGACTCGCCCACCCAGAAGGTGGCCGGGGCGTACCAGACCGACTTCGCCTCGGTCGAGCACCGGGAGCGAATGCTCTCCCTCGACAACGCCTTCGACGAGGAGGAACTGTCCGCCTGGGCCGAGCGGGTGGCCCGGGACGTGAACACCCCGGACTTCCACTACCTGTGCGAGCTGAAGGTGGACGGCCTCGCCGTCAACCTCACCTACGAGAACGGCCGCCTCACCCGCGCCGCCACCCGCGGCGACGGCCGCACCGGCGAGGACATCACGCCCAACGTCCGTACCATCGCCGAGATCCCCGACCGGTTGAAGGGCGACCGCATCCCGGCCCTGGTGGAGATCCGCGGCGAGGTCTACTTCCCGATGGAGAAGTTCGAGGAGCTCAACGCCCGGCTCGTCGAGACCGAGGGCAAGCCCTTCGCCAACCCGCGCAACGCCGCGGCCGGTTCGCTCCGCCAGAAGGACCCCAAGGTCACCGCGAGCCGCCCGCTGCACATGGTGGTCCACGGCATCGGCGCCCGCGAGGGCTTCGAGATCGAGCGCCAGTCGCAGGCGTACGAACTGCTCCACGAGTGGGGCCTGCCCACGGCCCAGCACAACAAGGTGGTCTCCTCGCTCGCCGAAGTCCGCGAGTTCATCGCGTACTTCGGGGAGAACCGGCACTCGGTGGAGCACGAGATCGACGGCGTGGTCGTCAAGCTCGACGAGGTCGCCCTCCAGGGCAGGCTCGGCTCCACGGCGCGCGCCCCGCGCTGGGCGATCGCCTGGAAGTACGCCCCCGAGGAGGTCAACACCAAGCTGATCAACATCAGGGTCGGTGTCGGCCGCACCGGGCGCGTGACCCCGTACGCGCAGGTGGAGCCGGTGACGGTGGCCGGTTCGGAGGTCGAGTTCGCGACCCTGCACAACCAGGAGGTCGTCAAGGCCAAGGGCGTGCTCATCGGGGACACCGTCGTCCTGCGCAAGGCGGGCGACGTCATCCCCGAGATCCTCGGGCCCGTGGTGGACCTGCGGGACGGCAGCGAGCGGGAGTTCGTGATGCCGGCCGAATGCCCCGAGTGCGGGACGGAACTGCGTCCGATGAAGGAGGGGGACATCGACGTCCGGTGTCCCAACGGGCAGACCTGCCCGGCCCAGTTGCGCGAGCGGCTCTTCTACCTCGGTGGTCGGCAGAGCCTGGACATCGAGAACTTCGGCATGGTCGCGGCGGCCGCGCTGACCGGCCCGCTGGAGCCGGCCGAGCCCCCGATGCTGGACGAGGGAGACCTGTTCGGCCTCACGATCGAGGACCTCCTGCCCATCAAGGCGTACGTGCTGGACCCGGACAGCGGACTGCCCAAGCGGGACCCGAAGACGGGCGCGGAGAAGATCGTCACGGTTTTCGCAAACCAGAAGGGCGAGCCCAAGAAGAACGCCCTGGCGATGCTGGAGAACATCGCGGCCGCCAAGGACCGCCCGCTCGCCCGGATCATCAACGGCCTGTCGATCCGTCACGTCGGTCCGGTCGCGGCCGAGGCGCTCGCCCGCGAGTTCCGGTCGATCGAGCGCATCGAACAGGCCACCGAGGAGGAGCTGACCGCCACCGACGGGGTCGGCGCGATCATCGCGGCCTCCCTCAAGGAATGGTTCGCCGTCGACTGGCACCAGGAAATCCTGCGCAAGTGGCGGGAGGCCGGGGTCCGGATGGAGGAGGAAGGTTCCGCCGAGGAGACCGGTCCGCGCC
Organism: Streptomyces sp. NPDC059874; assembly: GCF_042731135.1. Taxonomy (NCBI): domain Bacteria; kingdom Bacillati; phylum Actinomycetota; class Actinomycetes; order Kitasatosporales; family Streptomycetaceae; genus Streptomyces; species Streptomyces sp. NPDC059874. Next base: position 16,275 of record NZ_JBHWJY010000027.1, on the reverse strand, counting down.
CGCTGGAGGGACTGACCGTCGTCGTCACGGGCACTTTGCAGAGCCACACCAGGGACGGCGCCAAGGAGGCGCTGCAGAGCCGCGGCGCGAAGGTGACCGGATCCGTGTCGAAGAAGACCTCCTTCGTCGTCGTCGGAGACAATCCCGGCTCCAAGTACGACAAGGCCGTGCAGTTGAAGCTTTCCATCCTCGACGACGCCGGGTTCGCGGTACTGCTGGAGCAGGGGCCGGACGCGGCGCGCGAGGCGGCCCTCCCGGTGGACGGCGCGGCCGCGACGGAGTAGTCGCGGGGCGGCCGCGGAGTAGCGAAGGCGAACGGATGCGTGGCGTGCGGCCGCCCGGGCGGGCGCACGCCAGGCGCGACCGACGGTGGTGAACGGCCGGTACAAGGCTGGTCGCAGGGCGGTGACCTGTCGGATCATCGGATGGGTGACCAGGGGGGTCCTGGTCCAAACTCACCCGTTCGGCGGATACCGTACTGATGAGGATGGCTGGGTCGCATTCGGGCAACCACTGCCGACGGCTGCCCCTGGGAGCCTCCCGCGTCCTACTGTTGAGGGGTGCGCCTGTCGTGCACGGCAGCGGGATGCGATTCCGGCCGTGATGGCATGACATCGGGGCCATCGCGTGACATCGGCATCGCCGGCTGTGAGAGGGACGGGCATGAAACCCACCGAAAGCGCCGACCCGTCACCTGAATTCGGCGGGGCACTCCCGTCCATGCGGGCGGGCCGGCTCGGTGTCCTGGGTGCCAGGACACCGGAGACCCGACCGCTCGACACGGGTGCGGGCGGACCGGGGCGGGGCAACGTGCTGCCCTTCCTCGTCGTGGGACTCTCCGCAGTGGTCCTCGTCGCGGGCATCGTCTCCGCGCTGAGCAGCAGTCAGGCGCTGTTCCCCGGCGGCTCGGTCGGCTGGGCGCTCGCCCTGCTCACCGGCATCATCGTCGGCCACCTCGTCGCACTCGGCCGTGACCGCTGGTGGGGCGGCACCGGGTCCGGCGCCGCGCTCACCCTCGGCGTCCTCATCCTCTACGGGTGGGTTCCGGCCGGACTGGTCTCCCTCGCCGTGGTCACTCTGGTCGGGGCCGCCCGCCGGCACCGGTGGCGGCAGGGGCTGCTGCACGGCTCCGTGGACGTCCTCGGCATCGGCGCGGGAGCCCTCGTGCTCTCCGCCTTCGGCGAGCAGCCGTCCGTCGAGACCCCCTGGAAGCCCACCAGCTGGGGGCTGGAGGCGGTGCCCGAGGTGGTCCTCGTCGCCCTCGCCTACCTGCTCGTCACCCGGGTCCTGCTGTGGATCGCGCTCGCCCCGCGCGGCGGCGGCCTGCCCACCGTCGCCCGCACCGCCCTGCTGCGCCAGGCCCTGGTCGCCGTGGCGCTGCTCGGCATCGCGCCCCTGATCTGCGCCGTCGCCGTCACGCAGCCGGTGCTGCTGCCGCTGTTCGCCGTACCGCTGATCGCATTGGACTCCACCCTGTGGATCGCCCGGGCGCGCGCCGAGGAGCAGCTGCGGGACCCGCTGACCGGGCTGCCGAACCGGCAGTGGCTGCTGGAGCGGGCCTGGACCGCCCTGGACGAGGCTGAACGTTTGGGCACCCGGGCAGCTCTTGTGTTGATCGACCTGGACCGCTTCCGCGCCGTCAACGACACCCTGGGCCACCTCGCGGGCGACCGGCTGCTCCTCCAGATCGCCGAGCGGCTGCGCCAGGCGCTGCCCGAGGACGCCGAGGCGGCCCGGCTCGGCGGCGACGAGTTCGCCGTCCTGCTGCCCGTCGCCGACTCCACCACCAGCGCCCAGCGCATCGCCCGCCACCTGGTGGCCGAGCTCAGCTCCCCCCTCGACCTGGACGGCCTCACGCTCGTCCTGGAGGCCAGCGCCGGCCTCGCCGTCTTCCCCGACCACGCGCTGGACGCGGAGGGGCTGCTGCGGCGTGCGGACGTCGCGATGTACCAGGCGAAGCGCGACCGCACGGGTGTGGAGGTGTACGAGTCCAAGCGGGACAGCAACACGCCCGACCGCCTCGGCCTCCTCGGCGATCTGCGGCGGGCGCTCGACGCGGGCGAGGTGGAACTCCACTACCAGCCGAAGGTCCGCTTCGACGGTCAGGTGGCCGGGCTCGAAGCCCTGGTCCGCTGGGTCCACCCGGAACGCGGCCGCGTACCCCCCGACGAGTTCATCGCCATTGCCGAGACCTCCGGGCTGATGCCGCACCTGACGGAGTACGTCCTGGAGACGGCCCTGGCACAGGTCGCGAGGTGGCGGGCGCAGGGCCTGAAGGTGCCGGTCGCCGTCAACGTCTCGCCGCGCGACGTCCACACTCCGGGCTTCGCGGGCGCGGTGGCCGCGCGGCTGGCCCGGCACGGGGTCCCGGCGAGCGGGCTCCAGCTCGAAATAACGGAACACGTCCTGCTGGAGGACCCCCAGCGGGCGGCCGACACCATGGCGGGCCTGACCGGCCACGGCGTGAAGATGTCCCTGGACGACTTCGGCACCGGCTACTCCTCCCTGGTCCACCTGCGGCGCCTGCCGGTCAGCGAGCTGAAGATCGACCGCTCCTTCGTGGGCCGGCTCGCGGTGGACGCGCAGGACGCGGAGATCGTCCGCTGCACGGTGGACCTGGCCCACTCCCTAGGGCTGCTGGTCGTCGCCGAGGGCGTGGAGGACGACGAGACCTGGGAACGCCTTCGTGACCTGGGCTGCGACGCGGTGCAGGGGTGGCTGGTCGCCGCCGCGATGCCGCCGCAGGAAGCCACGGCGTGGCTGCTCGCCCGCGGCGAGCGCGGCTGGCGCCGCCCGGCCGACATCACGGCCGAACTGGCCGCCGCCGAAGCCGAAGCCGGCTGAGCCGGCCGGGCGCGCGGGCGCGGCGCCGCTGCCGGGGCGCTGCCCCAGACCCCGCGCCTCAAACGCCGGCGGGGCTGGATTTTGGCTGAGCACCGCTCGTACGTGCCGGTCTTCGGGTGGCCACGAGCACGCAGCTCCGCCACATCCAGCCCCGCCGGCGTTTGAGGCGCGGGTCCGGGCGGAGCCCGGAAGGCCCCGCGCAGCGGTCCCTCGCCCGGCCCCCGTACCGGCATCCGCGCGCCGGGCACGGCTAACCGTTTAGCGGGTCAGGGGGCGGGCCCCATAGGATTGGGCCCGAAACCTACACACTCACCACCCCCAGAGGATCGCTGCATGCCTGGCATCACGCGCGAGGAGGTCGCCCACCTCGCTCGGCTGGCACGTCTGGAGCTCAAGGCCGAAGAGCTGGACCACTTCGCCGGACAGCTCGACGACATCATCGGCGCGGTCGCCCGCGTTTCCGAGGTCGCCGACCGAGACGTACCGCCGACCTCCCACCCGCTGCCGCTGACGAACGTCATGCGCGCGGACGAGGTCCGTCCTTCGCTCACCCCCGAGCAGGCGCTCTCCGGCGCTCCCGCCCAGGAGCAGCAGCGTTTCAAGGTGCCGCAGATCCTGGGGGAGGACTAACAACCATGACCGACCACATCATCAAGCTCACGGCCGCCCAGACCGCCGAGAAGATCGCCTCCGGCGAGCTCACGGCCGTCGAGGTCACCGAGGCCCACCTGGCCCGCATCGACGCGACCGACGAGAAGGTCCACGCCTTCCTGCACGTCGACCGCGAAGGCGCCCTCGCCCAGGCGGCGGCCGTCGACGCCAAGCGCGAGCGCGGCGAGAAGCTCGGCCCGCTGGCCGGCGTACCGCTCGCCCTCAAGGACATCTTCACCACCGTCGGGGTCCCGACCACCGTCGGTTCGAAGATCCTCGAAGGCTGGATCCCGCCCTACGACGCCACCCTGACGCGCAAGCTGAAGGAAGCCGACGTCGTCATCCTCGGCAAGACCAACATGGACGAGTTCGCCATGGGGTCGTCGACGGAGAACAGCGCGTACGGCCCGACCGGCAACCCGTGGGACCTCACCCGGATCCCCGGCGGCTCCGGCGGCGGCTCCGCGGCCGCGCTGGCCGCCTTCCAGGCCCCGCTCGCCATCGGCACGGACACCGGCGGCTCCATCCGCCAGCCCGCCGCCGTCACCGGCACCGTCGGCGTCAAGCCCACGTACGGCGGCGTCTCCCGCTACGGCATGGTCGCGTTCTCGTCGTCGCTCGACCAGGGCGGCCCCTGCGCCCGTACGGTCCTGGACGCCGCGCTGCTCCACGAGGTCATCGCCGGCCACGACCCGATGGACTCCACGTCCATCGACGCCCCGGTCCCGCCGGTCGTCGACGCGGCCCGCAACGGCTCCGTCGCCGGCATGCGCGTCGGCGTGGTCAAGCAGTTCGCGGGCGAGGGCTACCAGGCCGGTGTCGTCCAGCGCTTCAACGAGTCGGTGGAGCTCCTCAAGGAGCTCGGCGCCGAGATCGTCGAGCTGGACTGCCCGTCCTTCGACCTCGCGATGGCCGCGTACTACCTGATCGCGCCGTCCGAGTGCTCCTCGAACCTGGCCCGCTTCGACGCCATGCGCTACGGCCTGCGCGTCGGCGACGACGGCAGCAAGTCCGCCGAGGACGTCACCGCGCTGACCCGCGAAGCCGGTTTCGGCGACGAGGTCAAGCGCCGCATCATCCTCGGCACGTACGCGCTCAGCTCCGGCTACTACGACGCGTACTACGGCTCCGCCCAGAAGGTCCGCACCCTCATCTCGCAGGACTTCGAGAAGTCCTTCGAGCAGGTCGACGTGATCGTCTCCCCGACGACCCCGACCACCGCCTTCCCCATCGGCGAGCGCACCGACGACCCGCTCGCCATGTACCTCGCGGACCTGTGCACCATCCCGACCAACCTGGCCGGGAACTCCGCCATGTCGCTCCCGTGCGGCCTGGCGCCCGAGGACGGCCTGCCGGTCGGCCTGCAGATCATTGCCCCGGCGATGAAGGACGACCGCCTCTACAAGGTGGGCGCGGCCGTCGAGGCCGCCTTCGTCGAGCGCTGGGGGCACCCGCTGCTTGAGGAGGCACCGTCGCTGTGAGCACCAGTGCACTGTCCAAGGCCAAGGGCTTCAAGAAGTCCAAGACCGGCACGTACCTGTCGATGGGCACCACCGCCTTCGGCGCCCTGAGCGTGATCAAGCAGGTCAAGAAGGCCCGCGTCGAGCACGACACGCTGAAGCTGGTCGACGCCGTCGTGTCCGCCGCCGCCATCGTCACCGGTCTCGCGATCCTGTACCGCGAGCTGAAGCGCCTGGGCGACGACGACGTCCTGCTGGGCTGAGAGGGAAAGTTTCACCGTGACCACCTTCACCGAACTGCTGTCGTACGACGCGGCCCTCGCGACGTACGACCCCGTCATGGGCCTTGAGGTCCATGTCGAGCTCGGCACCAGGACCAAGATGTTCTGCGGCTGCTCGACCGAGCTCGGCGCCGACCCCAACTCGCAGACCTGCCCGGTCTGCCTGGGCCTGCCCGGCGCGCTCCCGGTCGTCAACGCGATCGGCATCGAGTCCGCCATCAAGATCGGTCTCGCGCTGAACTGCGAGATCGCCGAGTGGTGCCGCTTCGCCCGGAAGAACTACTTCTATCCGGACATGCCGAAGAACTTCCAGACCTCCCAGTACGACGAGCCGATCGCCTACAACGGCTACCTGGACGTCCAGCTGGAGGACGGCGAGATCTTCCGCGTGGAGATCGAGCGCGCCCACATGGAGGAGGACACCGGCAAGTCGCTGCACGTCGGCGGCGCCACCGGCCGTATCCACGGCGCGTCCCACTCCCTGCTGGACTACAACCGCGCCGGCATCCCGCTCATCGAGATCGTCACCAAGCCGATCGAGGGCGCCGGCGTCCGCGCCCCCGAGGTCGCCAAGGCGTACGTGGCCGAGCTGCGCGAGGTCATCAAGGCGCTCGGCGTCTCCGAGGCCCGCATGGACAAGGGCCAGATGCGCTGCGACGTGAACCTGTCGCTGCGGCCCCACGGCCGCGAGGCGTTCGGCACGCGCTCGGAGACGAAGAACGTCAACTCGCTGCGCTCCGTCGAGCGCGCGGCGCGCTTCGAGATCCAGCGCCACGCGGCAGTCCTGGAGTCCGGCGGCTCGATCGTGCAGGAGACCCGGCACTTCCACGAGGAAGACGGCTCCACCACGGCCGGCCGCATCAAGGACAACGCCGAGGACTACCGCTACTTTCCGGAGCCCGACCTGGTCCCCGTGGCCCCGGCCCGTGAGTGGGTCGAGGAGCTGCGCGCCGGTCTGCCCGAGATGCCGCGCGTGCGCCGCAACCGGCTCCGCGAGGAGTGGGGCGTGGGCGAGCACGACATGCAGTCGATCCTCAACGCGGGCGCGGTGGACTCCATCGTCGCCACGATCGAGGCGGGTGCCGACTCGGCCGCCGCGCGCAAGTGGTGGATGGGCGAGCTGGCCCGCAACGCCAACGAGCAGGGCGTCGTCGTCGACGAGCTGCCGATCACCCCGGCCCAGGTGGCCCGGGTGGCGGCCCTGGTCGCGGCCGGCGACCTGAACGACAAGCTGGCCCGCCAGGTCATCGAGGGCGTCCTCGCCGGCGAGGGCACCCCGGACGAGGTCGTCGAGAAGCGCGGCCTGAAGGTCGTCTCGGACGAGGGCGCGCTCGGCGCGGCCGTGGACGAGGCCATCGCGGGCAACGCGGCCATCGCGGACAAGATCCGCGGCGGCAAGGTCGCCGCCGTCGGCGCCCTGGTCGGCGCGGTCATGAAGACCACCCGCGGCCAGGCCGACGCGGCGCGCGTCAAGGAGCTCATCCTGGAGCGCCTGGGCGTCTCCGAGTAGTCGACGGAGTCGCTCCGCACGTACGACGGCGGCCCCGCACCGGATTCCGGTGCGGGGCCGCCTGCCGTTGCGGCGGACCGCCGGGTCAGCGCCTGAGGGTCGGGGTGGCGATGACCGTCTTGTTGCCGGTGGCGCAGTCGCTGCTCTTGATCTGCACGCGGAGCCGCAGGACGTCCTTGACGCTGACCGTCTTGGTGACCGTTTTGCCCAGCTCCACCGTCTCGTTGAAGAGCTCGGTCTGGCCGTCCGCGGTGATGCTGATCTGGCCGGTCTTGGAGCGCGAGGCGTCGTCCACCCCGGCGGTGAACTCCAGCGTGAGCCACTCCCGGTTGAGGTCGTACTCGGCGCTGTTGCTGCAATCCTCCACGAAGGCCACGCCGTAGCGCTTGGTGTTGAGCTTCGCCGCCTCGGACGGCAGGCTGCCCTGCACCGGCCGCAGTGCGAGCAGGCTGGCCTCCTTGCTGCCCGGACCGGGCGGCGGCGGCGTACCGCTGCCCGAGCTCTCCGGGGTGGCCGAGCCGTCCCCGGAGGACGGCGTGGAAGAGGGGGTGCCGCTCGGCGTCGGCGTCGGGGACGGCTCCCGGCTCGGCGACGCGGACTGGCTGGACGCACTCGCCCCCGGCAGGCCGCTGCCGGCCTGGGAGCCCTTGTCCTTGTGGTTGTCCTTGAGCAGCTGTACGCCGATCACCGCGAGCGCGGCCAGTACGAGGACCGCGGCCGCCGAGCCGAGGATCAGGCCGGTGCGCCGCTTCTTCTTCGGCGCATCAGGCGCCGGGTTCAGGTTGTACGTCGGCCCGTACCCGGCGGGAACCGCAGGCTCCGGGGCCTGGACCTGGGCCTGGACCGGTGGAGCGGGCTCGGCCGCCGGCGCGGTCGGGGTGTACGCGGGCGGCGCGGTCGCGGCCACCGGCGGCGGGGTCGCGGGCTGCGGCGGGACCACCGGCGCGACCACCGGCAGCGGTGGCAGGGCCGGCTTCGCCGGGGGCGTGTCCTGGACGGCCCGCTGCGAGGTGGAGGTCGTCGTGGACACCACCGCGTGCCGGACGTCCTTCATCCAGCCGGCCAGGTTCACCGGTCGCTGCCCGGGATCCGCCGAGTAGATGGAGGTGATCCGCGCCCGCTGCTCCGCGTCCAGCACGGCGATCTGCGGCAGGGCGGCCAGTGCCTGGGCCAACTGCTCCGGGGTGGCCGGCGGGGACTGCCCGCTCAGCAGGAAGTACGCGATGGCCCCGAAGGCGTACCGGTCCGTACCCGGCGTCCGCTTGCCGTCGAAGACCTCGGGGGCCGCGTAACCCGGGGTGAACCACACCTCCGCCGTCTGGTGGTCGGCCGTCAGCTTGCTGAGGCCGAAGTCCACCAGCGTCGCCTGCCCGTGGGCATCGACCATCACATTGCCGGGGGAGAGGTCGCCGTGGATCACCTGGCGCCCGGAGGGCGTGGCCTTACCCGAGTGCAGCCAGTCCAGTACGTCGGCCAGTTGCTCCAGCGTCCGCATCACCTCGCGCCGCTCGGCGGCCGTGGCGAGGGTCCGCTCGGCCCGCCAGTCCCGCAGGTCGAGCCCGTCGACGTGGTTCATGACGAGGACGAGCGCCCGCCCGGTCAGGGTCGAGGACTCCCCGGGCCGGTGGATCGGCGGGCCCTCGAAGTGCTCCCGTACGCCCACCACACCGGGCCGGTGCACGAACCGCAGCAGCTCCGCCTGCTCGTTCCACTTCTGGCTGATCCGGTCGAAGACGTCGGGCGTGATGGTCGTCTTGGAGTCGAGCACCTTGACGACCACGGGCTCCGACCCCCCGGCCAGCTCGATCTCCGCGAGATAGAGCACGGCCTCCCCGCCGCGCCCGATGGAGCGGAGCAACCGGTAGCGGTCGGCTGCCGCGTCCGGCCCGATGTGCAAATTCTGGCTGGTCAATTTCCCCCCAGCGCCAATGGTTTGAGTGGGGATCAGCTTCCAACCGCCGGGCGCGCAGGGTCAATGGGAATCGGCATCCCGTTAGGGTGACGATCACTTCCTCAGGGTGGGGGCGCCCAGAGTGAGCGGGCCCAAACCGCATTTGTTGCCCGGGTCTTCGTAGGAGATCTCCAGGCGCCGGCCGTTCGCGACGTCGAGCGACAGGGGCTTCGGCGACATGATCCGGAGCTCGCCGGCCCAGACGGACGAGCCGTCCACCGTCACCTTCATCCGCGCTGTCGGATACGTGGAGGAGTCGTCGACGCCCGCGACCATGCTCAGGGTCTTCCAGCCACCACCCAGGTCGTAGGCGGCCGAGCCGTCGCAGATCTTGTAGGGGCCGGCAGACACCAGGGCGGTGTCGTACCGCTGGTTGTTCAACGTCCCCTTGCCCACGTCGAACCACGCGTACTCGCTCTTGGCGGCCGGGGCCAGGGTGGTGAGCGAGACCTCGTCGGAGCCGGGCGAGGCCGAGCCCGAGCCCGAATCCGAGGGCTGCGCCGCAGGCCGGTCACCGCCCGCCTGCTTCGAGTCGTCCCCGTCCTTGTCGCCGAGGAGTTGCACCCCGATCACCGCGAGCGTCGCCAGGACCAGCACCCCGGCCACCGCGCCCATCACCGGGCCGAGACGCCGCTTCCGCGGCGGAGGGGCAGGGGCAGGGGGCGGGGTCGACGGCATAGGCGGGGCGTCCCGGACGTCCCGGACGTCCCGGGGTACGGAGACCACGGCCTCGCGGACGTCCTGCACCCAGGCGGTCAGGCTGAGCGGCCGCTGCTCCGGGTCGGCCGAACAGAGCGCGGCGATCCGCGCCCGGCGCTCCCCGTCCAGTACCGCGATCTGCGGCAGCGCGGCGATCGCGTCGGCCAGCAGGCCCGGTACGGCGGGCGGCGACTGCCCGCTCAGCAGGAAGTACGCGATGGCCCCGAAGGCGTACCGGTCCGTGCCCGGCGTGCGCTTGCCGTCGAAGACCTCGGGGGCGGCGTAGCCGGGGGTGAACCAGATCTCGGCGGTCTGGTGGTCGGCGGTCAGTTTGCTGAGGCCGAAGTCCACCAGCGTGGCCTGCCCGTGGGCGTCGACCATGACGTTGCCGGGGGAGAGGTCGCCGTGGATCACCTGGCGTCCGGAGGGGGTGGCCTTCCCCGAGTGCAGCCAGTCCAGTACGTCGGCGAGTTGCTCCAGGGTCCGCATGATCTCGCGCCGATCGGCGGGCAGGGAGAGGTCCCGCTCGGCTCGCCAGTCGCGCAGGTCGAGCCCGTCCACGTGGTTCATGACGAGCACCAGGGACCGCCCGGTGACGTCGGCCGACTCACCGGGCCGGTGGATCGGAGCGCCCTCGAAGTGTTCCCGTACGCCCACGACACCGGGTCGGTGCACGAAGCGCAGCAGCTCAGCCTGCTCGTTCCACTTCTGGCTGATCCGGCGGAACTCCTCGGCGGTGATCGTCTGCCGGGAGTCCAGCACCTTGACGACGACGGGCTCGACCCCGCCGGCCAGATCGATCTCCGCGAGGTGGATCACGGCCTCCCCGCCGCGTCCGATGGACCGCACCAGCCGGTACCGGTCGGGCGCCGAGTCAGGTCCGATACACAGCCTCTGGCTGCTCAACATGCCCCCAAGCCGCAAGAGTTGAATGGAGATCAGCTTCGCTGGCCGTGGCGGGTGGGGTCAATGGGAGACGGTGCCGTCGAGGAAGGCGGTCCAGGTGACGGGCGTCACGGTCAGGACGGGTCCGTCGCCGACCTTGGAGTCACGGACGTGGACGGCGGCGGCGTGGGTGGCGATCTCTACACAGTTTCCGCCCGCGTGCGTCTCGCGGTCCGTGCGGATGATCTGGATGCCCACGCAAGGCGGTTCGGCCATCGCGCGCAGATGGCGTAGCTGCCGGCGTAGTACCTCAGGGCCGCCGATGGGGCGCTCCAACACGGACTGCTCGATGACGAAGTGCGTCACCGGCGACTGGGGCTTGCGCTGGAAGATCTTTTGGCGGGCCAGGCGGTCCTCGGTCTGCTGCGCGATCTGGTCGGCGGGTAGTGGCGGGTAGAAGTTTGCGAAGACCGCCGCCGCGTACTCCGGGGTCTGGAGCAAGCCGGGGATGGCTGCGTTCTCGTACGAGAGCAGGCTGAGCGCCTCCTCTTCGTGCTCCATGTAGTCACGGGCGAAAGCCGGGTACCGCTCGCGGCGCGGGATCGCCTCCGCCGCCTCGCGCAGCGCTCCCTTCGATTCGAGGTGGGTGTCGAAGACCTCGGCCATCTTCGCGGAGAGGGGCCTGCGGCCCTGCTCCGCCGAGGCGATGGACTCGACGTCGCAGTGGGCCAGTTCGGCCAACTGCTCCTGGGTGGGCAGGGCGCGCTTGCGCTGATGGGCCAGCAGGACGCCGACGACCTTCCAAGAGGCGTTGCTCTGGGGCCTGTTGCTGTGGGGCATGGCGGTGACTTCCCCACGGCGGGCCCGCCGACGCGCGAACCGCACGTACGGCACCCGTACAAAACCCGTGTACGGGTTGGGTTCTGTAGCGATCGTTAGTGAATATGTGTACTGTTGAATCCGTAACGACCGCTACAGAAATGATGAGGTCCTGCCATGTCCGTTTCCGTCACCACGAAGACCGCCCCCTACGCCCGCACCGTCCGCAAGGAGAGCGGTGGGCCCGGGCTTCTGATCGCTCACGGCGGCGGGGGGTCCGTCGAGTCCAACTTCGGGGCGATCCTCGACGAACTCGCCGCCACCCACAGCGTCGTCGGCGTCGACTACCCCGGCACCGGGGGTACTCCGAAGGCCCAGGAGCCGCTGGAACTCGACGAGCTGGCCGATCAGCTGGTGGCCGCCGCCGACGCGGAGGGGCTGGAGCGGTTCGCCGTCCTCGGGTACTCGCTCGGCGGGAACGTCGCCGTCCGGGTCGCCACCCGCTACCCCGAGCGGGTCACCGCGCTCGTGCTCACCGCCACCTTCGCCCGGGCGGGCAACCGGCTGAAGCTGGTCGGAGACCTGTGGTCCGGGCTGGCCGCGCGGGGCGAGGGCGAGCTGCTGGCCCGGCTGCTGGTGTCCCTCGCGTTCAGCCCGGCGGCGCTGGAGGGGCTGACCCCGGAGCAGCTGGAGCAGGTCGTGCTGGAGACCGCCGGATCGATTCCGTCCGGGTCCGGTGACCACGTGGACCTGATCAGGGGGGCGGATCTGCGCGCGGAGGTCGCGCGGATCGGCGTACCGGCCCTGGTCGTGGCGACCACGCGGGACCCGCTCGTCCCGCTCGCCCTCCAGCGGGAGCTGGCCGACACCCTGCCCGGCGCCCGGTACGCGGAACTGCCCACCGGGCACCTCCCGTTCGCCGAGCGCCCGGCCGAATGGGCGGCTCTGGTCAGTGAGTTCCTGGCGCGCTGAGGAAGCAGAGGCGGGCCTGCTTCGCCGGGAGGTGGACCTCGGGCAGGTCGATCTCCGGGAGTTCGATCTCCGGGCCGAGCGTGAAACCGGTCCGCTCCAGGCGGGCGATGGCCTTGTCGTTGCGGGCGTCCGGCTCGGCGACCACGCGCTTGGTGGCGGGGTCGGAGAAGACGAAGGCGAAGAAGGCCGTCATCAGGGCCGCGCTGAAACCGCGCTCGGGGGCGCCGTCACCGGGGCCGATCAGCAAGTGCACGCCCGTGTCCCCGGGCTGGACCTCGTAGCACTCGCCGACCCGGTCCTCGGCGCACTCGTACGTCTGGAACAGCGCGACCGGCACCCCCTCGCGGGACACGATGAACGCGTGGTGCGTCGTACGGCGGTCGATGTCCTCGTAGATCTCCTGGACCAGCTCGCGGCCGGCCTCGCCCATGCCCCAGAAGCGGGCCCGCTCCTCCGTGACCCAGCCGTGGATCAGGGCCGAGTCGGCGGCCGGGTCGACGGGGGTGATGGTGACCGTGCCGAAGCCCTCGACGAGGTGCGTGTACACGGGCTGTCGGGTCGAGCTCATATCGATTCCTTGCTGAGGCGGGTCCAGTCGGTGACGACGGGGACGAGTTCGCACCGCGCCCACAGCGGCAGCTGGTCGCGGTGGTGGGGCGAGCCGGTGACGCCGTCCGCGCCGAGCGGGACCGCCCAGAGGCTGTCCTCGCGGCGGGCGAGGTCCCAGACGTAACGGGCCGCCGACGCACGGGCGGTGAGGTCGGTGAAACCGGGGACGGAGGAGGTCGCGTTCACGCAGTCGTGGTCCCCGCCGAGGCCGGGCCACTGCGCCTCGGTGTCCGGGAGCGCCGACCAGGGGGTGAGGCGGTGGACCTCGGACCACGGGGTGTCGGGGCCGCCGGCCGCCGCCGTCTCCTCCAGGGCGGCGCGAACGTGCGCGGCCCGGTCCAGACCGGGCAGCAGGGGGCTCGCGAGCAGGCCTTCGAGGGCGTAGCCGATCCGGGGGACCAGGTACAGCCAGGGGTGGAACACCTCCGGGCCGGTCGGCGCGCCCCACAGGTCCGCGAACACGGGATCGGCGGCGAGCCGGCGGACGGTCGCCGTCCGGAAGGCCGCGAAGACGGTGGCGTCGGCGCTGTCGGCCGCCATGTGCCGGTCCCAGGCCAGCAGTCGGGCGCGCAGTGCCGCTCCGGCCGGGGTCAGTTCCTCGAAGGCGGGCAGCAGGGCGAGCAGCGGCTCGGCGGAGGCCAGGTGCGTGTCCGCGTGTACGTCGGCCATCGCCTTCGGGCACCACTCCGCCTGCCCGCTGAGCAGCTCGCGGATGCGGTTGGCGCGGTGCGGGGGCGCGAACTCCACGCCGAGCGGCGAGGCGATGCCCCGCGCGTTCGCCATGACGGCGAAGCCCTGCACCGGCTCGGCGGGGGTCACGGCCCAGCCCCGCCAGGCGTGCCGAGGGTCCCAGGCGGGCACGGGGCGCAGCCGGTTCGCGGGGTCGCGCAGCGGTACGGCGCCCGCGACGCGGTGCAGCAGGCCGCCCTCGGAGTCGGCGGCGTGGACGACGTTGACGGGCTCGGCCCAACCGTCGAGCGCGCGGTCGATGTCGGCGACGGTGCGGGCGCGCAGCAGGGCGGGGAGGGCGGCGAAGCCGAGGTCCTCCCGGACGCGGGGCGGGTAGCGGAGGGAGAGTGTCTGCTCGTTGGAGACGGCTCCGGCTCCGGCCCGGGCTCCGGCAGGGTCGGTGGCTCCGGCTCCGGCAGTGGCGTCTCCCGCTTCGCCTCCGGCTTGCGCGGCTCCCGTCTCGCTCCGGACGATCACCGGGCCTCGGGCCGTCTCCAGGACCTCCACCTCGACGTCGTCGCCGCCGGCCACGGAGATGGTCTCCGTGTGGCGGTGCACCGGCTCCCACCCGCCGTCCGGGCCCAACGCCTCCACGGCGGAGCCGGACCCGCGCAGCTTCTCGACGTACAGATCCTGGTAGTCGGCCATCGCGTTGGTGATCGCCCAGGCGGCGGTGCCGGTGTGCCCGAAGTGGGCGAGGCCGGGGACACCGGGGACGGCGAGGCCGAGGACGTCGTATTCCGGGCAGGAGATGCGTATCTGCTGGTAGACGCCCGGGTCCTCGATGAACCGGTGCGGGTCGCCCGCGATGATCGCGCAGCCGGTGGCGGTCCGATCGCCCGGCACCAGCCAGCCGTTGCTCCCGGCGGTGCCGGGGCCGTCGGTGGCGAAGAGGGTGGCCGCCTCGTCGCCCAGGGCGCGGGCCGCGCGCTCGCGCCACAGCTTGGTGGCGAAACCGGCGAACAGCACGTGCGTGGCGGCCCAGATCGCCAGTGGAACCCACGGCTCCCACGGGGTGGGGGTGAGGCCGGTACGGGCGAAGCGTTCGTCGCGGGCGGCGCCGGCGGCGAGGCCGTCGTTGACCCCGTCCACGTAGGCGCCGACCCAGGCGGCGGTGTCCTCATCAAGCGCCTCGTGGCAGCGGCGGGCGGTGTCGGCGAGACGGCACTGGCGGGCGAAGCGGTCCCAGGCGACGGATTCGGCGCCGAGGAAGGCGGCGCTCGATCCCTGGGCGCGGTGCCGCTCGACCTCCAGCTGCCAGGCGCGGTCGAAGGCGGTGGCGCGGCCCTGTGCGTAGGCGAGCCGGAGGTGGTCGGCCGCGCGGAGGTGGGGAATGCCCCAGGGGTCGCGGAAGACCTCGTACGCACCGCTGTCGTTGCTCACACTGCTCACACTCTTCCCCAAGGTGAATTAGGTTAGGCTGGCCTAACTATAGAGGCGTCAGGGGAGGGGTCGGACATGGCCGGCGGCAAGGGCTGGGAGGGCGTGGTCCTCAAGCTCATGAAGGGCAAGGACTTCACGTTCACGGTGACGGGGGTGGAAGACGTCACGGCGGACTACCGCCGCGTCTCCTTCACGGACGGCGGGCTGCTGGCCGCCGCCGGGGAGGCGCCGCACCCGACGATGTGGGTACGGGTCTGGTTCGAGGGCGCGGGCAGGCCGCACCAGCGGGCCTACACGCTCGTGGACCCGGATCCCGTGGCGGGCACGTTCAGCTTCGAGTTCGCCCTGCACGACGGGGTCGCCAGCGCCTGGGCGCGCGCGGCCAAGCCCGGGGACACCATCGACGCCACCGTGCAGGGCACCGGATTCACCGCCCCGCAACCGGCACCGCAGCGCCTGCTGGTCATCGGCGACCCGGCGTCCCTCCCGGCGATCAACTCCCTGCTGGACGCCTACCCGGGGACCCCGGCGACGATCTGGTTCGAGACGCAGCACGCCTCGGACGCCGACCTGCCGCTGCGCGTGGACCCGGCCCGGCACGAGATCCGGCGCGTGGCGCGGGACCGCACCGCGCTGGTCGACCGGGTCAAGGCCGAGCTTCCGGAACTGGCCGGGGAGCCGGCGTCGGCCTACGTCTGGCTGGCCTGCGACACGGCGACGACGCGCACCCTGACGGCGTACCTGCGCAAGGACCTCGGGCTGCCGAAGCAGAGGGTCAACGCACTCGGCTACTGGCGCGCCTAAGCCCCCGTCGCTCCGTCGATCGCCTCCCGCAGGAAATCGGCGTGTCCGTTGTGGCGGGCGTACTCGTGGATGAGGTGGAGCATCAGCAGCCGCAGGGAGGCCTCCTCCTTCCAACTCGGGACGTACGCCGCCACGTCGAGGGAGTCGGCCTCGGCCTCGATGCGGCGCGCATGGGCCACCTCGGCCTCCCAGGCGGCGAACGCCTCGGCGCGGGTGGAGCCGGAGGCGTCGTAGGCGGCCTGGAAATCGTGCGTGTCCGACCACAGGTGCGGGAGCTCCTCACCGCCCAGCACCCGACGGAACCAGTGCCGCTCGACCTCGGCCATGTGCCGGACCAGCCCCAGCAGCGACAGGCTGGACGGCGGCATCGAGGCGCGCCGCAACTGCTCGTCGGTCAGGCCCTCGCACTTCCAGGCGAGGGTGGCCCGGTGGTAGTCGAGATAGGCCCGCAGCGTCTCGCGCTCGCCGCCGACCAGGGGCGGGCTGATTCGTTCCATGGAGTGATCTTGCCCGCCGCCCCCGCCGGGGGGAACCCTCCTGCGGGGCCGGGGTGTCCCCGCCTGGCCCCGGGCCGGCGCCCCCGCCGCAGGACCCGGCCCGCACCGCCGGGGTCGGGTGTGCGTCGGGGCGTCCCCGCAGGGCGTCGAACGCAACCACCCTCGGCCCTCCGACCCCTGG
>NZ_JBHWJY010000026.1:0-100971 GCF_042731135.1 Streptomyces sp. NPDC059874 | reverse complement strand
GGCCCGCCCTTTCGGGGCGGGCCGGCGGGCGGTCGGGGTGAGGGGCGGTGCGGTATCAATACGTGGAGATGCCCTCGGGCACCGTTCCGGCCACGGCCGTGGACAGCCCGACCAGCATTCCCGCGTCCGTGGCATGCTCCTTGTCGACCACGACCTCCGTGTACGCCAGCCGCATCCCGGTGGTGAACCGGAAACCCCCGTCGTCGAGCTTCTCCAACAGCCAGGCGACCCCGTTCACGTGGACGCCCTCCTGCTTCGGATCGGCCATCGCGGGGGGCTTGGGGATACCGCACCGCAGTACGATCGCCGAGCCGCCCCACGCGGCGGTCAGAGCGGACTCCGGTTCGGTCCTGGTCCGCGCCAGACCGGCCACCGTCTCCGGGAGCTCCCCGTGCAGCGCTGCACAGAGCTCCGCGACTTTGGCCGGAGGCGCGGGCGGCGGGTCCACCCGGGCCTCGGAATCACCCGAGGAGCACGCCGAGAGGGCCACGAGGGCCATCGCGGCGGGCACGGCGGACATGGCACGGACACGGACGGACCGGCGGTGGAGGGACATCACCGGTCAACAGTAGACGGGGGCTACAGATGGACCACCGGGCAGGTCAAGGTGCGGGTGATCCCCTCCACCTGCTGGACCTTGGCGACGACCATGCGGCCGAGCTCGTCCACGGTGTCGGCCTGGGCGCGCACGATCACGTCGTACGGACCCGTCACGTCCTCGGCCTGGATCACCCCCGGGATCTGGCCGATGGACTCGGCGACGAACGACGCCTTGCCCACCTCGGTCTGGATAAGGATGTACGCCTGTACCACGGAACCTCCAGGGCGGCCACGAGGATCATTTCCCCTAACCTTCGGGTGGGCCCCACACGATCACAAGGGCCGGGGGAAGAAGGGACGCCACGGTACCGCGTCGCCGAGCGCCACGGGGAGACCCTCGGGCCCGGCGCCGCGCGCAGCGGGGCGTACGAAGAGCAGAAGTTGACGTATCTGTTGACGGTACCCAGAGCTGTGACGGCTCGCGACCGCAAGCGGACTGGGCAAGAAGGGGCACAGCGATGAAGGGCACTGTGGGCGAGCTGGGGGAGTTCGGGCTCATTCGGGAGCTCACCTCACGGCTCACCACCACCCCGGCGGTACGGCTCGGACCGGGCGATGACGCCGCGGTGGTGTCGGCCCCCGACCGGAGGGTCGTGGCGAGCACCGACATCCTGTTGGAAGGCAGGCACTTCCGGCGCGACTGGTCCACGGCCTACGACGTCGGCCGCAAGGCCGCCGCGCAGAACCTGGCCGACATCGCCGCCATGGGGGCGGTGCCGACCGCGCTGCTCCTCGGCCTCGTCGTCCCGGCGGAGCTGCCGGTCACCTGGCCCACCGAGCTGATGGACGGGATCCGCGACGAGTGCCAGGTCGCCGGCGCGGCCGTGGTCGGCGGGGACGTGGTCCGCGGCGACACCATCACCGTCGCCATCACCGCCCTGGGCGACCTGCGCAACCACGAGCCGGTGCTGCGCTCCGGCGCCCAGCCCGGCGACGTCGTCGCCGTCACCGGCTGGCTCGGCTGGTCCGCCGCGGGCTTCGCCGTGCTCTCGCGCGGCTTCCGCTCCCCGCGGGCCTTCGTGGAGGCGCACCGGCGCCCCGAACCGCCGTACCACGCGGGCCCCGCGGCCGCCGGACTCGGCGCCACCGCCATGACGGACGTCAGCGACGGCCTGATCGCCGACCTCGGGCACATCGCCGAGGCGAGCAAGGTACGCATCGACCTGCACACCTCGGCCGTCGACATCCCGACCCAGATGCACGACATCGGTCAGGCCGTCGGCGTCGACCCGCTGCAGTGGGTGCTCACCGGGGGAGAGGACCACGCGATCGTGGCCACGTTCCCGCCCGACGTGAAGCTGCCCGCCCGCTGGAAGGTCATCGGGGAGGTGCTCAACCGCTCCGCGCTGCCCCAGGTGACCGTGGACGGCGCCCCGTGGACCAGCACCGGCGGCTGGGACCACTTCGGGGGCGACCCGGCCGTCCAGGACGGCTCCGCGTGAGCGTCGCACCGCCGCTGTGCCTGACCGTCGCCGGATCCGACTCCGGCGGCGGCGCGGGCATCCAGGCCGACCTCAAGACCATGCTGGCGCTCGGCGTCCACGGCATGAGTGTCGTGACGGCCGTGACGGCCCAGAACTCGTTCGGGGTGCAGGGTGCCTGGGAGCTGCCCGCCGAGGCCGTCAGGAGCCAGTTCAGGGCCGTCGTGGACGACATCGGCGTCCAGGCCGTGAAGACCGGGATGCTCTCCTCCACCGTACTCGTGGAGACCGTGGCCGAACTGCTGGCCACCACCGGAGCCCCGGCCGTCGTGGACCCCGTGGGCGTCTCCAAGCACGGGGACGCGCTGCTCGCCGCGGGCGCGCTGGACGCCGTACGCCGGGAACTGCTGCCGAGGGCCACCGTGGCCACGCCCAACCTGGACGAGGTGGCGCAGCTCACCGGCGTGCTCGTGGAGCGCGAGGACGACATGCGGCGGGCCGCCGACGCGATCCTCGGCCACGGCCCCCGGTGGGCGCTCATCAAGGGCGGGCACCTGGCGGCCCACGGCGACGAGGCCGCGGACCTGCTCACCGACGGAACCGAGCAACACTGGCTGCGCGCCCCCCGGCACGCCAACCGGCACACCCACGGCACCGGCTGCACCCTCGCCAGCGCCATCGCTGCCGGCCTCGCCAAGGGCCTGACCGTGCCAGAAGCCGTCACGGAGGCCAAGCGCTACGTGACGGGCGCCATCGCGGCCGGCTTCCCGCTCGGCGGGGGCATCGGCCCGGTGGACCACGGCTGGCAGTGGCGCTGACGGTTTCAGAGCAAGACAAAAGGCCGGTTCACCAGAGGTGAACCGGCCTTTTGTGGCAACCGGAAGGGCTGCGCTACGACGGGAGGCGTCAGCGCGAGACCTTGCCGGCCTTGATGCACGAGGTGCAGGCGTTGAGGCGCTTCGGCGTCCCATTGACCACGGCACGGACGCGCTGGATGTTCGGGTTCCAGCGACGCGAGGTGCGGCGGTGCGAGTGGGAGATGTTGTTGCCGAAGCTCGGCCCCTTGGCGCAAACGTCGCAGTTGGCAGCCACAGGTCACTCCAAAACTTCAGATGCAATTACAGTGAAATCCGGCGCACCGGATCAGAGGTCTGAAGTGGTTTGCCGGAAGAATGGCCCGACTCTCATCGGGCAACCGGAGCAGCATACAACGACTGCTCCCGTCCAAGAAAACTACCACGGCTGCCGCCGCCCCCGCCCCGCGGTCCCGCCGTCCCGGCAGTCCTTCGTTACCCTGCGGTGAACCATGGCCCGCACAAGGAGGAACGCCCGGTGCCGCACGAGTCGCAGCCGCAGCCCACTGACGAGCTCGACGCCGAAGCGGTGCGCACCTGGAGCTCGCTGGCCCTGACCGCACTGGGCCGGGCCCGCGAGGACATCGACGCGATCAACGTCTACCCGGTCGCCGACGCCGACACCGGCACCAACCTCTACCTCACCGCCGAATCCGCCGACCGCGCCCTCGCGCAGGTGACGGAGGACACAGGGCCGACCTCGCTGGGCCAGGCCGTACGGGCCTACGCGCACGGCGCGCTCATAGGCGCCCGGGGCAACTCCGGGACGATCCTGGCGCAGCTGCTGCGCGGCGTGGCCGACGTACTGGGCGACGAGCCCGAGGCCCCCCGCGAGGACGACCCCGGCCGGCTGCTGGCGCAGGCGCTGACCAGGGCCGCGGAGGAGGCGTACCAGGCCGTCGCGCACCCGGTGGAAGGCACCATGCTCACCGTCGCCGCCGCGGCGGCCCGGGCAGCCGAGGCCGCCGGGTCCGCCGCCGGGTCCGTCGCCGACGTGGCCGGGGCCGCCTACGAGGGCGCCCGCGCCGCGCTCGCCGAGACCCCGGGGCAGCTGGCCGAGCTGGGCCGGGCCGGGGTGGTCGACGCGGGCGGCTGCGGGCTGGTCGCCGTACTCGGAGCCCTGTGGCAGGCGCTGTCCGGGCAGGCGCCGGCCCCCGAGGCGGTGCGTGGTCGGGCCGTGGCCGTACCGCAGCCGTCCGAGCCCTGCGCGCATGAGGCCGGGCCCGCGTACGAGGTGGTCTACCTGCTGGAGGCGTCGGACGCGGCCGTCGGGGAGCTGCGGGCACGGCTCGACGGGCTCGGAGACTCGCTGGTCGTGGTCGGCGGCGAGGGGCTGTGGAACGTCCACGTCCACGTCGACGACCCCGGCGCGGCCGTGGAGGCCGGTGTCGTCGCCGGCCGCCCCTACCGGATACGGATCACGCACTTCGGCGACGAACGGCGCCGGGCGCGGGGCGAGCGCGCCCAGCGGGCCGTGGTCGCCGTGGTCCCCGGGGAAGGTTTGGCCGGGCTGTGCGAGGAGGCCGGCGCAACCAGCGTGCTCGCCCGCGCCGGGGAGGTTCCGGACATCGCCGAACTCGTCGACGCCGTACGACGCGCGCACGCCCGCGAGGTGGTCCTGCTGCCGGGGAGCGCCGAGTTGCGGGCGGCGGCGACCGCGGCCGCCGAACAGGCCAGGGCCGAGGGCGTGCGGGTCGCGGTGATCCCCACCCGCTCCGCTGTCCAGAGCCTGGCCGCGCTCGCCGTGCACGACGCGGACGGCAGCTTCGACGAGGACGTGGTCGCCATGACCGCGGCCGCCGGCGCCACCCGCTACGGAGAACTTGCCGTCGCCGAACGGCAGTCCTTCACCTCGGCCGGCATCTGCCAGGCCGGCGACGTGCTCGGCCTGATCGACGGGGACGTCGCCGTCATCGGCTCGGGCCTGCCCGAGACCGCCGAGGCCGTCCTGGACCGGATGCTCGGCTCCGGCGGCGAACTCGTCACCCTGGTCCTGGGCCCGGAGGTGCCGGACGCCCTCGCCGAGCGCCTGGAGGCGTACGTACAGCACGGGCACCTGGCCGTCGACACCATCACCTACCGGGGCGGCCGCTACTCGGCGCCGCTGCTCATCGGGGTGGAATAGCGCGAACCTTCCCGCCGGCCGCAGGTTTAGGGCGCAAGATTTCCGGTTCGGAGCCCGGAATCGAACCTTCCTTCGTTACCTTGCACCGGGCCGCGAACGGTCCGGCTCACGGATCGCCGCCCGCGCGGCGGCGGGGAGGACACATCATGCAGATCACTTCCGGGCGCACGCGCCACCGGCTGTTATCGGCGGCGGGCGCTCTCGCGCTGTCGGCCGCGACCCTGCTCTGCGGCAGCGGTGCGGCCGGCGCCGCCGAGACCGCCGAGACGAGCTCCACGAGCGTGCAGTCCGCCACGCTGGGCTGGACCTGCATCGGCCCGTCGTACAACCGCAAACTGGCCTTCACGGTCGCCTCCACCGGCGTGCCGGCCGGCAGCACCTGGACCTTCAGCGTCTCCCGAACCTCGTATCAGGGCCTTCAGGTCTTCTCCGATTCCGGCTACGTGCCCAGCGCGTCGGGCACCGCGCAGTCCGTGAACCTGTCCGCCCCGAGCGGCATCCCGGCGGGGGTCACGGTGACCCTGCAACCCGTCTACTACCTCCTCCCCACCTCGGGCTACAACACGCTGACCCTGTCCGGCCACGGCGGCTCGGTCAGCGTGGCGGTCAGCGCCTCGAACCGCCCCTGCTGACGACCGTCGATCCGCGACCGGGGCGCGCGCGGAACGCCTGCGCCCCGGTTGTCGGCGCCATGGTGTGCAATGAACACGTGCCCGCGCTCGACGAAGACCTCAAGAAGACGCTCGGCCCCGCCACCGCCAAGGTGCTGGCCGAGCAGCTCGGCCTGCACACGGCCCTGGACCTGCTCCACCACTACCCCCGCCGGTACGCCGAGCGCGGGGAGCTGACCTCGCTCGCCGAGCTCGCCGACCAGATCGACGAGCACGTCACCGTCGTCGCGCAGGTCGCCGACGCCCGGCTGCTGACCTACCAGGGCAGCCGCGGCGGCGGGAAGCGCCTCGAAGTCACCATCACCGACGGCAGCGGGCGCCTCCAGCTGGTCTTCTTCGGCGCCGGCGTCCACAAACCGCACAAGGAACTCCTGCCCGGCAGCCGCGCGATGTTCGCGGGCAAGGTCTCGATGTTCAACCGCAAGCTCCAGCTGGCCCACCCCGCCTACGAGCCGCTCGGCGCGGACGCCTCCGACCGGGACGCGGCGACCGCCT
Organism: Streptomyces sp. NPDC059874; assembly: GCF_042731135.1. Taxonomy (NCBI): domain Bacteria; kingdom Bacillati; phylum Actinomycetota; class Actinomycetes; order Kitasatosporales; family Streptomycetaceae; genus Streptomyces; species Streptomyces sp. NPDC059874. The sequence goes on along the minus strand of NZ_JBHWJY010000026.1, from coordinate 94,805 downwards.
TCGCCAATCAGCTCATCCCGATCTACCCGGCCTGCGCGAAGTTGGAGTCCTGGAAGATCGCCAAGTGCGTGGACGCGGTGCTGCCCAGGGCGCATGAGGTCGTGGACCCGCTGCCCGACGCCCTGCGCGAAGGGCGTGGTCTGGTCCCGCTCACCGAGGCCCTGCTGAAGATCCACCGGCCGACGACCAAGGCCGACATCGAGGATGCCCGCGGGCGCCTGAAGTGGGACGAGGCCTTCGTCCTCCAGGTCGCCCTGGCCCGCCGCCGGCACGCCGACTCGCAGCTCCCGGCCGTCCCCCGCCGCCCCGCTCCCGGCGGCCTGCTCGACGCCTTCGACGCCAAGCTCCCCTTCACCCTCACCGAGGGCCAGCAAACGGTCTCCAAGGAGATCTTCGACGACCTGGCCACCGAACACCCCATGCACCGCCTCCTCCAGGGCGAGGTCGGAAGCGGGAAGACCATGGTGGCCCTGCGGGCCATGCTCGCCGTCGTGGACTGCGGGGGGCAGGCCGCGATGCTCGCGCCCACCGAGGTGCTCGCCCAGCAGCACCACCGCTCCATCACCGAGATGATGGGCGAGCTGGCCGAGGGGGGCATGCTCGGCGGCTCCGACCAGGGCACCAAGGTCGTGCTGCTCACCGGGTCGATGGGGATGCCCGCGCGCCGGCAGGCCCTGCTCGACCTGGTCACCGGGGAAGCCGGGATCGTGATCGGCACGCACGCGCTGATCGAGGACAAGGTGCAGTTCCACGACCTCGGCCTGGTCGTCGTCGACGAACAGCACCGCTTCGGCGTGGAGCAGCGCGACGCGCTGCGGTCCAAGGGCAAGCAACCCCCGCACCTGCTGGTGATGACCGCGACCCCGATCCCGCGCACCGTCGCGATGACCGTCTTCGGTGATTTGGAGACCTCCGTCCTCGACCAGCTGCCCGCCGGGCGCTCCCCGATCGCCACCCACGTGGTGCCCGCCAAGGACAAGCCGCACTTCCTCGCCAGGGCCTGGGAGCGGGTCCGCGAGGAGGTGGAGAACGGCCACCAGGCGTACGTGGTCTGCCCCCGGATCGGCGACGAGGAGGAGCCGAAGAAGAAGGGCTCCGCGGAGGACGACGCCGAGAAGCGGCCGCCGCTCGCCGTCCTGGACATCGCCGAGCAGCTCACGCGCGGACCGCTCGCCGGGCTGTCGGTGGAGGTGCTGCACGGCCGGATGGACCCCGCCGACAAGGACGACGTCATGCGGCGGTTCGCCGCCGGCGAGGTCAAGGTGCTGGTCGCCACCACCGTGATCGAGGTGGGGGTCAACGTCCCGAACTCCACCGTCATGGTGATCATGGACGCGGACCGCTTCGGCGTCTCCCAACTCCACCAGCTGCGCGGCCGCGTCGGCCGGGGCTCCGCACCGGGCCTGTGCCTGCTGGTCAGCGAGATGCACGAGGCGAGCCCCGCCAGGGCCCGGCTGGCCGCCGTCGCCGCCACCCTGGACGGCTTCGAACTCTCCCGGATCGACCTGGAGCAGCGCCGCGAGGGCGACGTGCTGGGTCAGGCCCAGTCCGGGGTGCGCTCCTCGCTGAGGGTGCTGTCCGTCATCGAGGACGAGGAGGTCATCGCCCAGGCCCGGGAGGAGGCCGGTCGCGTGGTCGCCGCCGACCCGGAGCTGGAGCGGCTGCCGGGCCTGCGAACCGCCCTGGACGCCTTGCTGGACACCGAGCGGGAGCAGTATCTGGAGAAGGGCTGACAATGGGGGGTGCCCGTAGTCCCCGAAGATTGAAGGTCCCCCCAGATGACCCGCGTGATCGCCGGCAGCGCCGGCGGGCGACGGCTGGCCGTGCCCCCGGGCACCGGCACCCGGCCGACCTCGGACCGGATGCGCGAAGGGCTCTTCTCCACCTGGGAGTCGCTGCACGGCGTCGAGGGCGCCCGGGTGCTCGACCTGTACGGCGGCTCCGGCGCCGTGGGCCTGGAGGCCCTCTCGCGCGGCGCGGCCCACACCCTGCTGGTCGAGGCCGACGCCAAGGCCGCCAAGGCGATCCGGGACAACATCAGGACGCTGGGCCTGCCCGGCGCCGAATTCCGGGCGGGCAAGGCCGAGCAGATCGTGGCGGGAGCCGCGCTCGGGGATCCGTACGACATCGTCTTCCTGGACCCGCCGTACGCCGTGGACCACGCCGAACTGCGGGAGATCCTCCTCACACTCCGGTCCAATGGCTGGCTCACGGACGACGCGCTCGTCACCGTGGAGCGCAGCACGAGGAGCGGCGCCTTCCCGTGGCCCGAGGGCTTCGAGCCGCTCCGGTCGCGGAAGTACGGCGAGGGCACCCTTTGGTACGGTCGCGCCGCCTTCACCAGCGAAGACTCATGAACGAGGGAGTTCAGTTGCGCCGCGCCGTCTGTCCCGGGTCCTTCGACCCCATCACCAACGGACACCTCGACATCATCGGACGCGCCTCCAGGCTCTACGACGTCGTGCACGTCGCCGTGATGATCAACCAGTCGAAGAAGGGCCTGTTCACCGTCGAGGAGCGGATCGAGCTGATCCGCGAGGCGGTGGCGGACTACGGGAACGTCGAGGTCGAGTCCTTCCACGGGCTGCTCGTCGACTTCTGCAAGCAGCGGGACATCCCGGCCATCGTCAAGGGCCTGAGGGCCGTCAGCGACTTCGACTACGAGCTCCAGATGGCCCAGATGAACATGGGCCTGTCCGGCGTCGAGACGCTGTTCGTGCCGACCAACCCCACCTACAGCTTCCTGTCCTCCTCGCTGGTCAAGGAGGTCGCGGCCTGGGGCGGCGACGTCGCCCACCTGCTGCCCGCTCACGTGCACGCCGCGCTCATGGAACGGCTGCGCGAGCGCTGATCCGCAGGCCATCCGCCTGACGGTGCGTCAGGCGGTGTCGGACGCCCGCCCGGTGGCCTTACAGTCGTGGCGTCCGTCTCAGGAACCGCCCGAGGCCGAGAGAGTGCGAGCCCCCATGGACGTGCAGAAGAAGCTCGACGAGATCGTCGCGGCCGTCGGCGGCGCCCGGTCCATGCCCATGTCGGCCTCCTGCGTGATCAACCGCGCCGAGCTGCTGGCCCAGCTCGAAGAGGTACGCCAGGCGCTCCCCGGCTCGCTCGCCCAGGCGCAGGAGCTCATCGGCGGCCGGGAGCAGATGGTCGAGGAGGCCCGCCGGGAGGCGGAGCGGATCATCGAGTCCGCCCACAACCAGCGCGGCTCCCTGATCTCCGACACCGAGATCGCGCGGCGCTCCCAGGCCGAGGCGGACCGGATCCTGGACGAGGCCCGCCGGGAGGCCGAGGAGATTCGGGCCGAGGCCGACGACTACGTCGACAGCAAGCTCGCGAACTTCGAAGTCGTGCTGACCAAGACCATCGGCTCGGTGGACCGGGGCCGGGAGAAGCTGCTGGGCCGGGGTCCCGGGCTCGACGAGCACGGCTACGCGGACGCCGAGGCGCCCGAGCGCAGCCACGACCCGCAGACGCAGCGGCAGCAGGCGGACGCGTACGTGGACACCAAGCTGGCCACCTTCGAGGCGGTGCTCTCCAAGACCCTGGAGGCCGTGGGCAAGGGCCGGCAGAAGCTGCTGGGCCGGGTGCCCACGGACGACCTCGGCGCGCACATGGCCGCCCAGGAGGCCGCGGGCGGCCAGTCCTCCCGCTCGGCGAGCGACGCGGACTTCCTGGCGGGCCTGGCCGAGCCGGAGCAGCCGCAGGCGCCGCACCAGCCGCACGTGCCGATCCCGGCGCAGGCGGAGCCGGTGTACGACACGTACGGCTACCAGCCGCAGCAGCAGGATTCCTACGGCTACCAGGACCAGTACGGCTACCAGCAGCAGCCGGACCCGTACGGCGCCTACCAGCAGCAGCCCGACCCCTATGCCGCGTACCAACAGCAGCCGGAGCCCCGGCAGGCCGCGCTCGACGAGACCAGCTTCTTCGACACGAGCATGATCAATCTGGACCAGCTGCGCCAGTACGAGCAGGGCCGCTAGGGCCGGATTGGGCTCAGGGCGAAGCGCCGGGTATCCTGGCTCTTCGGTCGCGCGTATGCACCGCGATCCATGCTGCCCTTAAGTGGCGGAAATCTTGATCTTCAACGATCTGTGAAAGCAGGAACGGCCCTGAACACCCGCCTCGACCACCGCAACCCCCTCGTGTTCGACACGCACGAGCTGGGTCGGCGTCCTGGTGCCATGCAGCGGCTGTCCCGTGAGATCGCGACACCGGCGGACTTCGGTCTCGTCGGCGTCATCGGAGTGCCGGAAGGCGCCCCGATGAAGCTCAACATCCGCCTCGAGTCGGTCATGGAAGGGGTGCTTGTCACAGGCACCGCCCGTGCATCGGCCGTAGGGGAGTGCGTAAGGTGTCTGGAGTCCGTGGAGCGCGAGCTCAAGGCGGACTTCCAGGAGATGTTCTCGTACCCTGACGCCGACGACCGGGGCCGCTCAAAGGCGGAGCCGGCCGACGACGCCGAGGACGACGAGGACACGCTCTACCTTGAGGACGGCTTGTTCGACCTCGAACCCGTGCTGCGGGATGTGGTGGTGCTCGCACTGCCCATGCAGCCGGTGTGCCGGGAGGACTGTCTCGGACTGTGCCCCGATTGCGGGCTCAGCCTGAACGACGACCCGGACCACCACCATGACGCCGTCGACATCCGTTGGGCGGCATTGCAAGGACTCGTCGTGACCGATCAGGACGACGAGAAGGACAACATGAGCGGCACTGCCTCTGACGGAGTTCAGGGCGCCGCCGAGAAGCAGGAGAAGTAGCCGTGGCTGTTCCGAAGCGGAAGATGTCGCGCAGCAACACGCGCCACCGCCGGTCGCAGTGGAAGGCTGCGGTCCCCACCCTGGTTTCGTGCGAGCGTTGCCAGGAGCCGAAGCTCCAGCACATTGCGTGCCCGAGCTGCGGCACCTACAACAAGCGCCAGGTCCTCGAGGTCTGAGCGGCTGGTGAGAGGCGCAATGTCTGAGCTGTCCAACGCTGAGAAGCAGGCAGACAGTAACAACGCGGCCTCGTCCCACACGCTTCTGGAAGGGCGGCTCGGGTATCGACTCGAGTCCGCCCTTCTGGTGCGTGCGCTGACCCACCGTTCGTACGCGTACGAGAACGGCGGTCTGCCCACCAACGAACGCCTGGAGTTCCTCGGGGACTCCGTGCTGGGCCTGGTGGTCACCGACACGCTGTACACGACCCACCCCGACCTCCCCGAAGGCCAGCTGGCCAAGCTTCGGGCCGCGGTGGTCAACTCGCGCGCACTTGCGGAGGTCGGGCGCGGCCTCGAACTCGGCTCCTTCATCCGGCTCGGCCGGGGCGAAGAGGGCACGGGCGGCCGGGACAAGGCCTCCATCCTCGCCGACACCCTTGAAGCGGTGATCGGCGCGGTCTACCTCGACCAGGGCCTCGACGCGGCCTCGGAGCTGGTCCACCGGCTCTTCGACCCGCTCATCGAGAAGTCCTCGAACCTCGGTGCCGGCCTGGACTGGAAGACCAGTCTCCAGGAACTCACGGCCGCCGAAGGTCTTGGCGTACCGGAATACCTGGTCACCGAGACCGGTCCGGACCACGAGAAGACCTTCACCGCTGCCGCCCGCGTCGGTGGTGTCTCGTACGGCACCGGCACCGGCCGCAGCAAGAAGGAAGCGGAACAGCAGGCGGCGGAATCCGCGTGGCGCGGGATCCGTGCCGCGGCGGACGAGCGGATCGCGGCCGAGGCCGCTGCCGCCTCGGCCGCAGCCGCCGCTCCGGCCGAAGCCCCGGCTCCGGCCGAGGCGGAGGACGGCGGGACGCCGAAGCCCGCCGACCCGGCGCCCAGCGCCTGACCCTTCCTTCGGGATCGACGCCCGCCCCTGCCTGGCAGGGGCGGGCGGTCCCGTTTCCGGGGGGTCGGGAGGGGGCCGGTAGGCTCGGCGGTGCCAGAAGTCCGCACCCTTCGCGAGGAGACGCCGTGCCCGAGCTGCCCGAGGTCGAAGTCGTCCGGCGGGGGCTGGAGCGCTGGGTGGCCGGGCGGACCGTGGAGGCCGTCGAGGTCCTGCACCCGAGGGCCGTACGACGCCACCCGGGCGGTGGGGCCGACTTCGCGGCGCGGCTGCGCGGGGAGACCATCGGGGTGCCGCGGCGGCGCGGCAAGTACCTGTGGCTCCCCCTGGAGACCGGCCAGCAGTCGGTGCTCGGGCACCTCGGGATGAGCGGGCAGCTGCTCGTACAGCCGCAGGACGCCCCCGACGAGAAGCACCTGCGCATCCGGGTGCGGTTCGACGACGACCGCGGGACGGAGCTGCGCTTCGTCGACCAGCGCACCTTCGGCGGGCTCTCTCTGCACGAGAACACACCCGACGGGCTGCCGGACGTGATCGCGCACATCGCGCGGGACCCCCTGGACCCGCTGTTCGACGAGGGCGCCTACCACCTCGCGCTGCGTGCCAAGCGGACCACCGTCAAGCGGGCGCTGCTGGACCAGTCCCTGATCAGCGGGGTCGGCAACATCTACGCCGACGAGGCGCTCTGGCGCTCGAAGCTGCACTACGAGCGCCCCACCGGCAACCTCACCCGCCCCCGGAGCGCGGAACTCCTCGGCCACGTCCGGGACGTCATGAACGCCGCCCTCGCGGTCGGCGGCACCAGTTTCGACAGCCTCTACGTCAACGTGAACGGCGAGTCGGGGTACTTCGACCGCTCGCTCGACGCCTACGGGCGCGAGGACGAGCCCTGCCGCCGCTGCGGCACGCCGATGCGGCGCCGGCCGTGGATGAACCGGTCGAGCTACTTCTGCCCGCGCTGTCAGCGGCCGCCGCGCGTCTCGTCGTAGGACTGCCGGGCGGACAGCACCTGCGGCATCTTCCCCTCCAGCAAGTGGATGAGGGAGAGCAGCCGGTCCGCGACCTCGACGCCGAGCGGGGTCAGTTCGTAGTCGACGCGGGGCGGGTTCGTCGGCTGTGCCTCGCGGTGGACGACGCCGTCGCGCTCCAGCGCGTGCAGGGTCTGGGAGAGCATCTTCTCGCTCACGCCCTCGACCCGTCGGCGCAGCTCGTTGAAGCGGCAGGGGCCCTCGCGCAGGGCGCCCAGGATCAGGCTGCCCCAGCGCCCGGTGACGTGCTCCAGGGTCTCGCGGGACGGGCAGGCGCGCGCGAATACATCGAACGGTGGTTCGGATTCGGCGGCTTCTGTATAGACGGCGGGTGTGTCCATGAGGAATAGCGTACTCCAGCGCAGCGCTAACTGTTGGGTTGCGCTTTCCAAAAGTTAGTGCTTTTCTGGTTCTCGTCGCACCACACCTCGTGGGGCGGTGAGAAACGTTTCCCGAGGGAGAGATCACCTTGTCCGCTGTCACGAACGCCCCCGTCGTCTCGATCGCCTACCACTCGGGTTACGGCCACACCGCGGTCGTGGCCGAGGCCGTGCGCAGCGGCGCAGCCGAGGCCGGGGCCACCGTCCACCTGATCAAGGTCGACGAGATCGACGATGCCCAGTGGGAGCTGCTCGACGGGTCCGACGCGATCGTCTTCGGCTCGCCGACCTACATGGGCACCGCCTCCGGCGCCTTCCACGTCTTCGCCGAGGCCACTTCGAAGCGTTGGTTCGGCGACGCCTGGCAGGACAAGGTCGCCGCCGGGTTCACCAACTCCGCGTCCAAGAGCGGCGACAAGCTGCACACCCTGCAGTTCTTCCAGATCCTCGCGGCGCAGCACGGCATGAGCTGGGTCAACCTGGGCCTGAAGCCCGGCTGGAACTCCAGCACCGCCTCCGAGAACGACCTCAACCGTCTCGGCGTCTTCGCCGGCGCCGCCGCGCAGAGCAACTCCGACGAGGGTGCGGACGCCGTGCACAAGGCCGACATCGCGACCGCCGAGCACCTCGGCCGCCGCGTCGCCGAGCACGCCCGAGTCGTGGTGGCGGGTCGCGCGGCCCTCGCCGCGCTCTAAAAGGCGCCCTGGGTCTAGAAGCCGAAGTCCTGGGTCCACCAGGGGCCGCCGGCGGCCAGGTGCGCGCCGACGCCCAGGGTGCGGAACTCGCAGTTCAGAATGTTCGCCTTGTGGCCCGGGCTGTTCATCCAGGCCTTCATCACGGCCTCGGCGTCGCCCTGACCGCGGGCTATGTTCTCGCCGCCGAGGCCCGATATGCCGGCCTTGGTCGCGCGGTCCCAGGGGCTGTTGCCGTCGGGGTCGGTGTGGCTGAAGAAGTCGCGGGTGGCCATGTCCTTGCTGAACGCCCCCGCGAGTGCCGCCAGTGGCGGGTTCGCCCGCACCGGACCACATCCCGCCTGGGCGCGCTCCTGGTTCACCAGGGCCACCACGGCCGCCTCCTCGGCGGAGTGTCCGTCATCGACGGTCGGGGTGGTCGGCACCGACGTGGCCGGCGCCGGGGCGGTGCTCTTCTGCGGGGCCGCCTTCGTCGCGGGGGCCGCCTTGGTGGCGGGGGCGGCCGGCTTGGCGGAGGGCGAGGTGCTCGGCGAAGCGCTCGGTGAGTTGCTCGGCGAGGCGCTCGGCGAAGGGGACGTGGAGGGGCTCGCCGAGGGGGAGGGCGAAGGGCTGCCGGCGGGGGTGGGGGTCTGGGTCTGGCTACGGCCGGACAGGTTGGCGAGGCCGCCGAGCGGCTGCGTCACGCCGTCGGGGCTCGCCGAGGCCTTCGCCTTGACCTTGGCCTGCGCCTTGCCGGCGTCGCCCGAGGCGTTGACGCCCACATAGGGGAAGGAGCCGCCGACCGGGACCATGCCGGTGGTGACCGCCGCCGTTCCGAGGGCCACGGCCACCGAGACACCCAGCAGGCCGGTGCGCAGGGCGGTGCGTCGCGCGCCGCCGGGGCGCGGTGCGGCGGGGAGTCGGTGGCGTCCCATGGGCCTCGGGCCTTCCCTGTAAGATCAAGATCGTCCTTTGCTCACCCGAACGGGTGAGTTCATTGGTGCGCGACTGTACGCCATGGGGCGAGGGGGGCGATGTGCCCCAAAACTGTTTGCCCGGTTAGCGTTCACGCATGAATGAAGATGTCCGTCTGACCGCCTGGGTGCGCGGCCGTGTACAGGGAGTGGGCTTCCGCTGGTTCACCAGGGAGAACGCTCTGGGGATCGGCGGAGTCGTCGGCTTCGCGCTCAACCTCGACGACGGGCGAGTGCAGGTGGTGGCCGAGGGTCAACGTGAGAATTGCCACCGGCTGCTCGACTGGCTGCGCTCCGCCGACACGCCCGGCGCGGTGGACGGAGTGACAGAGATCTGGGGCACACCGCGCGGTGGCTACGACGGCTTCGCGATCCGTTGACCGATCGACTGATCATGTACTGATCACCGCCGTGAAGCGACCGCATACGGTCGGAACTGCGCGTTCCTCGCCGAGACGTTGCCGACGCGAGCGATCCGTGGAAGGCTCGGAGTCGAGGATGATCTCCACGCCCCTTGCGGGAGCCGGGCCGCCCGCCGATACGGGGCGTGATCGTGTTGACCGTCAAACTTTTTGGTGAGACGCTGGAAGCCCCGCGCACCTGAGCTGTTTGGCAGTGTTGGCAGTAGGCAGTGTTAGCCAAAGAACGAGTGCAGTGACTGTCAGTCGCTGTCGGACATCCGCGGGTGCGATTCCCTCACGACCCACACCGCTTCGGTCGGTCACTCAGTGTGGAGGACCATCCATCATGGCAAAGGCGCTTCTCGGTTACGTCGGCGGTTCCGATCCGCGACTCCTCGCCGAGATGCGACGGCTTCAGCAGCGCGTCCAGGACCTCGAGTCCGAGCTCGTACGGATTCAGTCCGAAAATGACGCGCTGAACGCGGCCGCCGCCCAGCACGACGGAGATTCGCTGCTGGACCGCATCGACATCGACGTACCCCAGGCGGAGCCTGCGCTCACCTGATCCGCGCTACTCGTCGCTCGACTCCAGCCCCGCATGATCTGCAAGGGACGCTCCGGCGTCCCTTCTTTCTTTGACACGCCTTCGAGGCAGCGCGCCGCGAGGCGTCGGGCCGGGTCGGGGCTGGGAACTCCTTTACCGTCAGTTGTGCCCTGCACCTTCATGGGCGAAACCGACCGCGAAAGGTAGAGTCCGGCGGCGTGCACCTCAAGTCCCTGACCCTGCGTGGCTTCAAATCCTTTGCTTCCGCCACGACCCTGCGCTTCGAACCCGGCATCACGTGCGTCGTGGGTCCGAACGGCTCGGGCAAGTCCAATGTGGTGGACGCGCTGTCCTGGGTCATGGGCGAACAAGGGGCCAAGTCCCTGCGCGGCGGGAAGATGGAAGACGTCATCTTCGCCGGGACCACCGGCCGGCCGCCGCTCGGGCGTGCCGAGGTGTCGCTCACCATCGACAACTCCGACGGCGCGCTGCCCATCGACTACGCCGAAGTCACCATCACCCGGATCATGTTCCGCGGCGGCAGCAGCGAGTACCAGATCAACGGTGACACCTGCCGCCTCCTCGACATCCAGGAACTGCTCTCCGACTCCGGCATCGGCCGCGAGATGCACGTCATCGTCGGACAGGGCCAGCTCGACTCCGTCCTGCACGCCGACCCCATGGGCCGACGCGCCTTCATCGAGGAGGCGGCCGGAGTCCTCAAGCACCGCAAACGCAAAGAGAAGGCGCTGCGGAAGCTGGACGCGATGCAGGCCAATCTCGCACGCGTACAGGACCTCGGCGACGAGCTGCGACGGCAGCTCAAGCCCCTGGGACGGCAGGCGGCCGTGGCCCGGCGGGCGGCCGTGATCCAGGCCGACCTGCGCGACGCGCGGCTGCGGCTGCTCGCCGACGACCTGGTCACGCTGCGCCGGGCACTCGACGAGGAGCTCGCGGACGAGGCGGCACTGAAGGAGCGCAAGGAGGCCGCCGAGGCGCAGCTCGGGGACGCGCTGCGGCGCGAGGCCGAACTGGAGGCGGCGGTCCGGGAGCTGGCCCCGCGGCTCCAGCGGGCCCAGCAGACCTGGTATGAGCTGTCGCAGCTGGCCGAGCGGGTACGCGGGACCGCCTCCCTGGCCGACGCGCGAGTCAAGAGCGCGACGGCTCCGGCCGAGGAGGAGCGGCGTGGCCGCGACCCGGAGGACATGCGGCGGGAGGCAGCGCGGATCCGCGAACAGGAGGCGGAACTGACGGCGGCTCTGGAAGCGGCCTCGCGGGCGCTGGAGGACACCGCCGAGCACCGGGGTGAGCTGGAGCGGGCACTGGCCGAGGAGGAGCGGCGGCTGCGGGACGCGGCCCGGGCCATCGCCGACCGGCGGGAGGGCCTGGCCCGGCTGACCGGCCGGCTCGGCGCCGCCCGCTCCCGGGCGGGGGCTGCGCAGGCCGAGATCGACCGGCTGGTCGCGGCGCGCGACGAGGCCGAACGCCGGGCCGCCGCCGCGCAGGCGGAGTACGAGGCCTTGGAGGAGGAGGTCGGCGCACGCGACGAGCCCTCGCTGGACGCCGACCACGAGGCGGCCCGGGCGGAGCTGGCGGCCGCGGAGGCGGGGCTGTCCGCCGCGCGGGACGCCCTGTCCGAGGCGGAACGCCTCCGCGCGGCCGTGTCGGCGCGGCGCGACGCGCTCGCGCTGGGGCTGCGCCGCAAGGACGGTACGGGGGCGCTGCTCGCGGCGCGCGAACGGCTGGCCGGGCTGCTCGGCCCGGTCGCGGAGCGGCTCTCGGTGACCCCGGGGCACGAGGCCGCCGTCGCCGCCGCGCTGGGCTCGGCGGCGGACGCGCTGGCCGTGGCCTCCCCGGGGGCGGCGGCCGAGGCCATCCGACACCTGCGGGACGCGGACGCGGGCCGCGCGACGCTCCTGATCACCCCGCCGTGTGCCCTCCCGGGCGGGGACGGCGCTCCCTCGGCTGCGGCCGCCCCGACCCTGCCGGGCCAGGCCCAGGCCCCCACCTTCCCAGGCCAGGGCCATGCTTCCGAGCTTGCCCCGGAGGACCCTGCCCTTCGGGGCCAGGCCCCGGCTGATCCGTCGGCTGTGCCGCTGCCGGGCCAGGGATCGGGGCCCGACCGGGCTCTGCCCGGACCCGTGCCTCGAACGCCGGCGGGGCTGGAATTGCCCTACGGGCAATTCGGCGCCGCCGGGCCCAATCCGACCTCGCATGGCGACAATCCGGCCTCGCCGGCGTTCGAGGAGCGGGGTCTGGGGCGGAGCCCCAGCGGCGAAGCCGAAGCTGTACCTGCGGGCGCGCTGATCGGCGGGGACGCCGAGGTGCGGCGGGCCGTTGGGTGGGTGCTGCGGGACCACTTCGTGGTCGCGACGCTCGACGAGGCCGAGGCGCTCGTCGCGGCGCGCCCCGACGCGGTGGCCGTGACCCTCGACGGGGACGTGCTCGGCGCGCACCTCGCACACGGCGGCTCCGCCGGCGCGCCCACCCTGATCGAGGTGCAGGCCGCCGTCGACGAGGCGGCGGGGGAGTTGGCCGGACTGGACGAGCGCTGCCAGGAGCTCGCCGCGGCCCGGGAGGCCGCCCAGGCGCGCCGCCAGGACGCGGCCGCCCTGGTCGAGGAGCTCGCCCAGCGGCGACGGGCCGCCGAACAGGCCCGGGCCGGCGTCGCGCAGCAGCTCGGCCGGCTCGCCGGGCAGGCGAAGGGGGCCGTCGGAGAAGCGGAGCGCGCCACCACCGCGGCCGCCAAGGCCCAGGACGCGCTGGAACAGGCGCTGGCCGAGGTGGAGGAGTGCGCCGAGCGGCTGGCCACGGCCGAGGAGATCCCCGTGGAGGAGGAGCCGGACACGTCCCGACGGGACCGGCTGGCCGCCGACGGGGCCAACGCCCGGCAGACCGAGATGGAGGCCCGGCTGCAGCTCAGGACCCATGAGGAGCGGGTCAAGGGGCTGGCCGGACGGGCCGATTCGCTCGACCGGGCGGCCCGGGCCGAGGACGAGGCCCGGGCCCGTGCCGAGCGGCGCCGCGCCCGCCTCGCGTACGAGGCACGCGTGGCCCGGGCCGTCGCCGACGGCTCCCGGCAGCTGCTCGCGCATGTCGAGGTGTCGCTGCGCCGGGCCGAGGAGGAGCGCACCGCGGCCGAGCACGCCAAGGGCCTGCGGGAGCGGGAGCTGGCCGACGCCAGGAACCACGGCCGCGATCTCAAGGGCGAGCTCGACAAGCTCACCGACTCGGTGCACCGCGGCGAGGTGCTCGGCGCCGAGAAGCGGCTGCGCATCGAGGCGCTGGAAGCCAGGGCCCTGGAGGAGTTCGGCATCGAGACCGCCGGGCTCGTCGCCGAGTACGGGCCGGAGCAGCCCGTGCCCCCGTCCCCACCCGCCGACGGCGAGGAGCTGCCGGAGGATCCGGAGCACCCCCGCAACCGGCCCGGCCCCTTCGTCCGCGCCCGGCAGGAGAAGCGGCTCAAGGCCGCCGAGCGCGCATACCAGCAGCTCGGCAAGGTCAACCCGCTCGCGCTGGAGGAGTTCGCCGCGCTGGAGGAGCGCCACCAGTTCCTCAGCACCCAGCTGGAGGATCTGCGCAAGACCCGGGCCGATCTCCTTCAAGTGGTGAAGGAGGTCGACGCACGGGTCGAGCAGGTCTTCACCGAGGCGTACCACGACACGGCCCGCGAGTTCGAGGGGGTGTTCTCGCGGCTGTTCCCCGGCGGCGAGGGCCGGCTGATCCTCACCGATCCCGACAACATGCTGGCCACCGGCGTGGACGTCGAGGCCCGCCCGCCGGGCAAGAAGGTCAAGCGGCTGTCGCTGCTCTCGGGCGGGGAGCGCTCACTGACGGCCGTGGCCCTGCTGGTCTCCATCTTCAAGGCGCGGCCCAGCCCGTTCTACGTGATGGACGAGGTCGAGGCCGCGCTCGACGACACCAACCTGCAGCGACTGATCCGGATCATGGAGGAGCTCCAGGAGAGCTCGCAGCTGATCGTGATCACCCATCAGAAGCGGACGATGGAGGTCGCCGACGCGCTCTACGGCGTCTCGATGCAGGGCGACGGGGTCTCCAAGGTCATCAGCCAGCGGCTCCGTTGAGAGCCATTCCATTCAAGAAATGAAGTTACTGACCCAAGGGCCGCCGTCTACTCCACCCAAACCCGGGTATTGACTTCAGTAAATGAACACATAAGCTCGCTCCGCTGTCTCCCGCCTTCGGGTGGTGCCCGATCTTGAACTGTGCGCCACTGGTAGGACGGACAAAACCCCCACGGAGCACACCTTGACCAGCACAGCGCAGGCATCGGCGTCGGGCGGATCGGCCGCGCCGCACCCCGACCACCTCGGCCACGTCATCTTCATCACCGCCGCCGCGGCGATGGGCGGCTTCCTCTTCGGCTACGACAGCTCGGTCATCAACGGCGCCGTCGTCGCCATCCGCGACCGCTTCGACGTCGGCTCCGAGGCGCTCGCCCAGGTGATCGCCGCCGCGCTGATCGGCTGCGCGATCGGCGCCGCCACCGCCGGCCGCATCGCCGACCGGATCGGCCGCATCCGCTGCATGCAGATCGCCGCCGTCCTCTTCACGGCGAGCGCCGTCGGATCGGCCCTCCCGTTCGCCCTCTGGGACCTCGCCATGTGGCGCGTGATCGGCGGCTTCGGCATCGGCATGGCCTCCGTCATCGGCCCGGCCTACATCGCCGAGGTGTCCCCGCCCGCCTACCGCGGCCGGCTCGCCTCCTTCCAGCAGGCCGCCATCGTCATCGGCATCGCCATCTCGCAGCTCGTCAACTGGGGCATCCTCAACCTCGCCGACGGAGACCAGCGCGGCAAGATCGGCGGCCTGGAAGCCTGGCAGTGGATGCTCGGGGTGATGGTCGTCCCGGCCGTGCTCTACGGGCTGATGTCCTTCGTCATCCCCGAGTCCCCGCGGTTCCTCATCTCCGTCGGCCGCAACGCCGAGGCCAGGAAGGTCCTCGCCGAGGTCGAGGGCAGCGGGGCCGACATCGACGGACGCGTCGCCGAGATCGAGCACGCCATGCGCTCCGAGCACAAGTCCACCTTCAAGGACCTGCTCGGCGGTCGCCTCGGCTTCCTGCCCATCGTCTGGATCGGCATCGGCCTGTCCGTCTTCCAGCAGCTCGTCGGCATCAACGTGATCTTCTACTACAGCTCCTCGCTGTGGCAGTCCGTCGGCATCGACCCGAGCGCGTCGTTCCTGTACTCCTTCGAGACCTCCGTGGTGAACATCGTCGGCACGGTGATCGCGATGACCCTCGTGGACCGCATCGGCCGCAAGCCCCTGGCCCTCATCGGCTCGGTCGGCATGGCGATCTCCCTGGGCCTGGCCGCCTGGGCGTTCTCCTACAAGTCCGGGGCCGGAGACGACATCGCCCTGCCGCACGCGCAGGGCATCGTGGCCCTGGTCGCCGCCAACTGCTTCGTCCTCTTCTTCGCCCTGTCCTGGGGCGTGGTGGTCTGGGTGCTCCTCGGCGAGATGTTCCCGGGCCGCATCCGGGCGGCGGCCCTCGGCGTCGCCGCCGCCGCCCAGTGGATCGCGAACTGGGTCATCACCGTCTCGTTCCCGAGCCTCTCGGACTGGAACCTGTCCGGCGCGTACGTCATCTACACGGTCTTCGCCGTGCTCTCGATCCCCTTCATCCTCAAATGGGTGCCGGAGACCAAGGGCAAGGCGCTGGAGGAGATGGGGTAACCACTCCCCGCCAACGCCCCGTCTCCTCGATACTGCCCCGGCTCAGTCCTTGAGCCGGGGCAGTACCTGTTCGCACAGCAGGTGCAGGCTGCGCCAGCCCTCGTCGATCGGCATCCCGCCGCACAGCGGGTGCAGGACCAGGTTCCCGGCCTCGCCGGCGCCCCGGGCGTACGAGACGGCCTCGTCCGGGGTGAGGATCCGGTACACGCCCTCCGCGCGCAGCTCCGACACCGAGCGCGCGTTCGACCGTACGGCGCTGCGGATGTCCTTGTTCTGCCAGGAGGCGTACATGCCCGCCTCGTGCAGGAAGCGCTCGCCGTGCTCGGCCCAGACCTGGTCGGGATCCTCCGCGATGTGCAGCAGCGGGGTCTCGGCCGCGGGCATCATGCAGAAGCCCTCCGTGCCGTACTCGGTCAGCTTCGCGTTGTAGTACGCCTCCAGCTCCGGCAGGTGCGCGCTGGGGAAGAACGGCAGCCCCAGCCGGGCCGCGCGCCGGGCCGCCGCCTCCGAGCTGCCGCCGACCAGGAGCATCGGATGCGGCTGGGTGAAGGGCCGCGGGGTGACCCGTACCGTACGGCCCCGGAACTCGAAGGGCTCGCCGGTCCACGCCTTCAGCAGGGTCTCCAGCAGCTCGTCCTGGAGCTTCCCGCGCCGGCCCCACTCCACGCCGTGCTGCTCGTACTCCTCGGGCCGGTAGCCGATGCCCGCGACGGTGACCAGGCGGCCACCGCTCAGCAGGTCGAGGACGGCGATGTCCTCGGCCACCTTCAACGGGTCGTACAGCGGGCCGATGATCGCCGAGACGGTGACGGCGATCCGGCGGGTGGCGCCGAACACCGCGCCCGCGAAGGCGAAGGGGGAGGGCAGCCAGTTGTTGCCGGTGCCGTGGTGCTCCTCGGTCTGGATGGTGTCGATCCCGAGGTCGTCCGCGTACCGGGCCATCTCCAGGGCCGCCTTGTAGCGGGCGGAGAGGGACTCGGGGGTGCCGTTCGGGTCGACGAGATTGAACCGGGCCACGGTGATGGGCATGGAGAAGTCCCCCTTCGCCGGATGTGGGTGGGCGGGCGAAGGGGGACGTTAGCTGACGTGGCGTCAGTTGGACAGGGATCCGGCGAGCTCCCGCTCCTCGGCGGGCGCCTGCGCGGCCGGGGCGGGCGTGCGGCAGTACGGCGTACAGCGCGCCCGAGACCAGGATGCCGACGGCCGGCCGAGGCCGTTCCCGGTTCAGCCGGCCAGCGGCCCGCTGAACCGGTCCACCGCGGTGAGCAGCAGCCCCACGACCAGCGCGAGGCGCTGCTCGGCGTGGTGTCCAGCAGCGCGGGGCCGTCGTGGCTCTTGGGTCCGGTGGGGAGGCGCGCAAGGGTCAGGGGCTGTCGCGCCACTGAATGGGCCGCGACAGCCCCTGGTGCCAGACGTCCCGCAGCCGATACTGGTGACGTTGTGACTCCGCCCCGAGGGGCTTCTCGCCGCGGCAAGTAGCCGAGCGACGGACCAGCCCGGCCCCTAGAGGCATTCAGCCCCCGTGTGAAACGAAGGGTCGTGCGCGAGGTCACGCATACTGGAACGGCTATGGACATCCTCATTCTCGCCCTTGTCATCGCCCTGGTCGCGGTCGGCGCGATCAGCGGGCTCGTGGTCAGCAGCCGCAAGAAGAAGCAGCTGCCGCCCCAGGCGCCGTCGAGCACGCCGACCATCACTGCCCCTCCCGCGGAACCGCAGGTGGGGGAGGACGCCGTAGAGACGGCGGAAGAGCCGCGCCGCACCATCGAGGAGGTCGTCCTCCCCGAGGCGGAGGCCGAGGCTCCCGCAGTGCCGGTCGCGGAGCCGGAGGCCCCGGCCGCGCCCGTGATCGAGGTGCCCGAGCCCACGGCCGGCCGCCTGGTCAGGCTGCGCGCCCGACTCGCCCGGTCGCAGAACTCCCTCGGCAAGGGGCTGCTCACGCTGCTCTCCCGGGAGCACCTCGACGAGGACACCTGGGAGGAGATCGAGGAGACCCTGCTCGTCGCCGACGTCGGTGTCGTACCGACCCAGGAGCTCGTCGACCGGCTCCGCGAGCGGGTCAAGGTGCTCGGCACCCGCACCCCCGCGGACCTGCGCGCCCTGCTCAAGGAGGAGCTGCTGACCCTGGTCGGCACCGACTTCGACCGCGTCGTGAAGACGGAGAGCGGCGAGGACACCCCCGGCGTGATCATGGTCGTCGGCGTCAACGGCACCGGCAAGACCACCACCACCGGCAAGCTCGCCCGGGTGCTCGTCGCCGACGGCCGCAGCGTGGTGCTCGGCGCGGCCGACACCTTCCGTGCGGCCGCCGCCGACCAGCTCCAGACCTGGGGCGACCGCGTCGGTGCCCGCACCGTGCGCGGCCCCGAGGGCGGCGACCCGGCCTCGATCGCCTACGACGCGGTCAAGGAGGGCATCGCCGAGGGCGCCGACGTGGTGCTCATCGACACCGCCGGCCGGCTGCACACCAAGACCGGCCTCATGGACGAGCTCGGCAAGGTCAAGCGCGTCGTGGAGAAGCACGGCCCGCTGGACGAGATCCTGCTGGTCCTGGACGCCACCACCGGACAGAACGGCCTGACCCAGGCCCGGGTCTTCGCCGAGGTCGTGGACATCACCGGCATCGTGCTGACCAAGCTCGACGGCACGGCCAAGGGCGGCATCGTCGTCGCCGTCCAGCGCGAGCTGGGCGTCCCCGTCAAGCTCGTCGGCCTCGGCGAGGGCGCGGACGACCTGGCGCCGTTCGAGCCGGAGGCGTTCGTGGACGCCCTGATCGGCGACTGAGCGCAGCCCGTACGCACACCGGTGCCCCCGCGTTCCCCTCGGAACGCGGGGGCACCGCCGTGACCGGGGGCTAGCGGCGGGAGCGGTGGCAGATGTAGGCGAGGGTGCCCAGCAGCAGCCGGGCCTGCGGCGGGCCCCCCGCGCTGTCCAGTGCGGGCGGCCGCAGCCAGCCCACCTGCCCGAGCCCGGCCCGGTCGGAGGGCGGGACCGTGACGAAGGCCCCGTCGCCCAGGGCGCACAGGTCGAGATCGGCGTCGTCCCAGCCCATCCGGTACAGCAGCTGCGGCAGCTCGGCCGCAGCGCCAGGCGCCACGAAGAACTGGGCCCGGCCGTCCGGGGTCGCCACCACCGGGCCCAGCGGCAGGCCCATCCGCTCCAGCCGCACCAGGGCGCGCCGCCCGGCCTCCTCGGAAACCTCGATCACGTCGAAGGAGCGGCCCACCGGGAGCAGTACCGCCGCGCCCGGAAAGTCGCTCCAGGCCTCGGTGACCTCGTCCAGCGTGGCCCCGCCCTTCACCGTGGGGGCGAAGGGCAGCGGGTGAGCCCCGGGAGCGGTGCAGTGCGCGTCCCCGCAGGAGCAGTCGCGGGCGGGCGCGGCGGCCCGCGCGCCGGGGACCACGTCCCAACCCCACAGTCCGGTGTACTCCGCCACCGCCGTGCACTCCGAGGTCCGGCCGCGGCGCCGGGCGCCCGAACGGAACTCCTTGGTGCCGCGGCTGCCGCCGATCGTGAAGCCCATGCCCATGCCCCCTCCAACGGGTCGGACGCGCCGGTGGTTACGAGGCCGGTGGGACCTGCTGCGGTGGGCTCGTGGTCGCTCCCCCAGACTCCGTCCGGGAGGGACCCCCAGGCGCACTCCTCGCCGCGCGCGCCCCGACCGCACCCCAGTCCAACCGATCCGTTTTCACCTCGATGTCAAGTGAATCGCGCCTGGCCGGTGGCGAGTTCATTCGAAGGGGTGGCGAATGGTGGCGTTTCTGGAATCGACCTCGCCGGAGGGGTGATCGTAGGATTACTTTCAGTGCACGAACCCCGAAGGCGGGCCCGTCCGTGGGTATGCCGGAGGCAATCTGTGGAGGACCTGTGAAGGTCCGTGGTGGCGCTCGGCGCCACGGCCAGGGTTTCGTGTGGAAGAGGCTGAGCGGATGGGGGCGTTCCAGTGAGCGGCAACGGCGCAAGCGGAACGATGGACGACGCTGCCGCGCGCAACGAACAGCTGACCTCGTGGTTCGTCCGCAGCGGCTGGTCCAAGGGCGAACTCGCCCGCCAGGTCAACCGCCGGGCCCGCCAGATGGGCGCCCACCACATCAGCACGGACACCTCGCGGGTCCGCCGCTGGCTCGACGGCGAACAGCCCCGCGAGCCCGTCCCGCGCATCCTCTCCGAGCTGTTCTCCGAGCGCTTCGGCTCCGTCGTCGCCATCGAGCAGCTCGGCCTGCGCACCGCCCACCAGACCCCCTCCGTCTCCGGCGTCGACCTGCCCTGGGCCGGCCCGCAGACGGTCGAGCTGCTCGGCGAGTTCTCCCGCAGCGACCTCATGCTGGCCCGTCGCGGCTTCCTCGGGACCTCGCTCGCCCTCTCCGCCGGCCCCGCCCTCATCGAGCCCATGCAGCGCTGGCTCGTCCCGGTCCCGGCCGCCGACCCGGGACCGCTCCGGGCAGGGTCGGCGGGGGCGGCGGGGGCCCTCGGCGGCCACCGCCCGCCCCGGCTCTCCGAACCGGAACTCGACCTGCTCGACGCCACCACCGTGATGTTCCGCCAGTGGGACGCCCAGTGCGGGGGCGGGCTGCGCCGCAAGGCGGTCGTCGGCCAGCTCCACGAGGTCACCGACCTGCTGCAGGAGAACCACCCGGCACCCGTCATGAAGCGGCTCTTCAAGGTCGCCGCGGAGCTCGCCGAACTGGCCGGCTGGATGAGCTACGACATCGGCCTGCACCCCACCGCCCAGAAGTACTTCGTCCTCGCGCTGCACGCCGCGAAGGAGGCCGGGGACAAGCCGCTGGGCTCGTACATCCTCTCCGGCATGAGCCGCCAGATGATCCACCTCGGCCGCCCCGAGGACGCCCTGGAACTCATCCACCTCGCGCAGTACGGCAGCCGCGACTGCGCCGGCCCGCGCACCCAGGCCATGCTGTATGCGATGGAGGCCCGCGCCTACGCCAACATGGGCCAGCCCAGCCGCTGCAAGCGGGCCGTCCGGATGGCCGAGGACACCTTCGGCGACGTCGGCTTCGCGGGCGAGCCCGAGCCCGACTGGATCCGCTTCTTCTCCGAGGCCGAGCTGAACGGCGAGAACTCCCACTCGTACCGCGACCTGGCCTACGTCGCCGGCCGCAGCCCGATGTACGCCTCCCTCGCCGAACCCGTCATGGAGCGGGCCGTCGAACTCTTCGAAAAGGACCAGGAGCACCAGCGCTCCTACGCCCTCAACCTCATCGGCATGGCCACCGTCCACCTGCTCCAGCGCGAGCCCGAACAGGCCGCGGTCCTCGTCGACCGGGCCCTGGACGTGGCGGGAAAGGTGCGGTCCGAACGGGTGAACACCCGGCTGCGCAAGACCGTCGACACCGCCGCCCGTGAGTACGGCGACGTCGCCGAGATCGTCCGGCTCACCGATCACCTCGCCTCTCGCCTCCCCGAAGCCGCGGAGGCCGTCTGACGGCCCGCGCGGCCGCCCCAAGGCCCCGGCCGCGGCAGATCACCCCGTGAAGCCCGATCAGGCTCCCCCAGCCAGGACGTCCGGGTACTGCCGCGGCCGGTTCTGCAAGAACCACCAGTTCATGGACGCGTAACACGTCCGACCGCTTCGTCATCGGCACGAAACACCGAGCGGCGCCGCCGGAAACCGGCCTGCGCGAATCTCAGGGCCAATAACCGGCCAGTTCTTACACGCCGCCGCTCAGGTTTTCACGATCGCCCGCACGCGAACGTACCGACGACGAGGAGACGCCGATGGCATCAGCCATCACGACCCTCGCGGCAGACGCCCCGACGCTGTCTGCCGCGAACACCGGGTTCATGCTCATCTGCTCCGCCCTGGTCATGCTGATGACCCCGGGACTCGCCTTCTTCTACGGAGGCATGGTCCGCGTCAAGAGCAGCCTCAACATGCTGATGATGAGCTTCATCAGCCTCGGGATCGTCACGATCCTCTGGGTCCTCTACGGCTTCAGCCTCGCCTTCGGCACCGACTCCGGCTCCCTCATCGGCTGGAACTCCGACTACGTGGGCCTCAGCGGCATCGGGATCACCGAGCTGTGGGACGGGTACACCATCCCGGTCTACGTCTTCGCCGTCTTCCAGCTGATGTTCGCCGTCATCACCCCCGCGCTGATCAGCGGCGCCCTCGCCGACCGCGTGAAGTTCAGCGCCTGGGCCCTCTTCACCGCCCTGTGGGTCACCGTCGTCTACTTCCCCGTCGCCCACTGGGTATGGGGAGCCGGCGGCTGGCTCTTCGAGCTCGGCGTCATCGACTTCGCGGGCGGCACCGCCGTCCACATCAACGCCGGCGCCGCCGCCCTCGGCGTGATCCTGGTCATCGGCAAGCGCGTCGGCTTCAAGAAGGACCCGATGCGCCCGCACAGCTTGCCCCTGGTGATGCTCGGCGCCGGCCTGCTGTGGTTCGGCTGGTTCGGCTTCAACGCCGGCTCCTGGCTCGGCAACGACGACGGCGTGGGCGCGGTCATGTTCGTCAACACCCAGGTCGCCACCGCCGCCGCCATGCTCGCCTGGCTCGGCTACGAGAAGCTGCGCCACGGCTCCTTCACCACCCTGGGCGCCGCCTCCGGCGCCGTCGCGGGCCTCGTCGCCATCACCCCCTCCGGCGGCTCCTGCTCCCCGCTCGGGGCGATCGCCATCGGCGCCATCGCCGGTGTCGTCTGCGCCATGGCCGTCGGCCTCAAGTACAAGTTCGGCTACGACGACTCCCTCGACGTGGTCGGCGTCCACCTCGTCGGCGGTGTCATCGGCTCGCTGCTCGTGGGCTTCTTCGCCACCGGCGGGGTCCAGTCCGACGCGGCCGGCCTCTTCTACGGCGGCGGCCTCGAACAGCTCGGCAAGCAGGCCATCGGAGTCTTCTCCGTCCTCGCCTACTCTCTGGTGGCGTCCGCGCTGCTCGCCTTCCTGCTCGACAAGACCATCGGAATGCGGGTCACCGAGGACGACGAGGTCGCCGGCATCGACCAGGTCGAACACGCCGAGACCGCCTACGACTTCAGCGGAGCCGGTGGCGGTGCGGCCTCGCGGAACACCGCCGTCCCCGCCCCCTCCGCCGCCGCGAGCAAGAAGGTTGACGCATGAAGCTGATCACCGCGATCGTCAAGCCGCACAAGCTGGACGAGATCAAGGAAGCCCTCCAGACCTTCGGAGTCCAGGGGCTCACGGTCACCGAGGCCAGTGGCTACGGCCGCCAGCGCGGTCACACCGAGGTCTACCGCGGCGCCGAGTACCAGGTCGACCTCGTCCCCAAGATCCGCATCGAGGTACTGGTCGCCGACGACGACGCCGAGCAGCTGATCGACGTCATCGTCAGCGCGGCCGCCACCGGCAAGATCGGCGACGGCAAGGTGTGGAGCGTCCCCGTGGACTCGGTCGTACGGGTCCGCACTGGCGAGCGCGGCGCTGACGCGCTCTAGGTGATTGGGAGCTCCCGGGTGACGAGCGTCGAAGAATCCACGGACCACACGGCCGACTCGGGACCCAGCGGATACGCCGCGGCCCGGCTGCGACTCCTCCAGGAGGAGTCGCGGTCCGGGCCTTCGCGGCGTTCCGCGCTGGCCGGGCTGACCGACGATTGGCTGAACGCCCTGTTCACGACCGCCGTCCGCGAGACGGGCGTGCGCGGCGCCGCGCTGGTCGCGGTCGGCGGATACGGCAGGGCCGAACTCTCCCCCCGCAGCGATCTCGACCTGGTGCTGCTGCACGACGGCAAGGCCGAACCGCGGGCCCTCGGCGCGCTCGCCGACCGCCTCTGGTACCCGGTGTGGGACCTCGGCCTCGCCCTGGACCACTCGGTACGGACCCCCGCCGAGGCCCGCAAGACCGCCTCCGAGGACCTCAAGGTGCACCTCGGGCTGCTCGACGCCCGCTCCGTCGCCGGCGACGCCGGCCTCCTTGCCGGCCTGCGCACCTCCGTCCTGGCCGACTGGCGCAACCAGGCCGCCAAGAGGCTCCCGCAACTGCACTCCCTCTGCCGCGACCGGGCCGAACGCTCCGGGGAACTGCGCTTCCTCCTCGAACCCGACCTCAAGGAGGCCCGCGGCGGCCTGCGCGACATCACCGCGCTCCGGGCCGTCGCCGCGTCCTGGCTGGCGGACGCCCCGCGCGAAGGCCTCGCCCAGGCCCGGCGCAGGCTCCTCGACGCCCGCGACGCCCTCCACCTCGTCACGGGCCGCGCCACCGACCGGCTCTCCCTCCAGGAACAGGACCAGGTCGCCGCGCAGCTCGGGCTGCTCGACGCCGACGCGCTGCTCCGCGAGGTGTACGAGGCCGCGCGCGTGGTCTCGTACGCCGGTGACGTGACCTGGCGCGAGGTCGGCCGGGTGCTGCGGGCGCGCTCCGCCCGCCCCAGGCTCCGCGGGCTGCTCGGCACCCGGGGCGCCCCGGCGGCCGCGCGGGCACCGCTCGCCGACGGGGTCGTGGAGTCCGACGGCGAGGCCGTACTGGCCCTGGCCGCACGCCCCGACCACGACCCCGTGCTGGCGCTCCGCTTCGCCGCGGCCGCCGCGCAGGCGGGCCTTCCCGTCTCGCCCCACGCCGTACGGCGGCTCGCCGTGCAGGCGAAACCGCTCCCGGTGCCGTGGCCGGCCGAGGCCCGCGAACAGCTGGTGACGCTGCTGGGCGCGGGCGAGCCGACCGTGGCCGTGTGGGAGGCGCTGGAGGCGGAAGGCCTGATCGGCCGGCTGCTGCCCGACTGGGAGCGGGTGCGGTGCCGCCCCCAGCGCAACCCCGTCCACACCTGGACGGTGGACCGGCACCTCATCGAGACGGCGGTGCGCGCCTCGGCCCTCACCCGCCGGGTCGGCCGCCCCGACCTGTTGCTCATGGCCGCCCTCCTGCACGACATCGGCAAGGGCTGGCCCGGGGACCACTCGGTGGCCGGCGAGACGATCGCCCGCGACGTCGCCGCCCGGGTCGGCTTCGACGAGCGGGACGCCGCCGTCCTGGGCACGCTCGTACGCCACCACCTGCTGCTGATCGACACCGCGACCCGGCGTGACCTGGACGACCCGGCGACCGTCCGCACGGTCGCCGAGGCCGTCGGATCGGTGGGCACGCTGGAGATACTGCACGCCCTCACGGAGGCGGACGCCCTGGCCACGGGGCCGGCCGCGTGGAGCGCCTGGCGCGGCTCCCTCGTGGCGGACCTCGTCGCAAGGGCCGCGGCGGTCCTGCGCGGCACCGCGCCCGCGGCGGGGGAGCCGGAGATCCCGACGACGGAGCAGGAACGCCTCGCGGTGGAGGCGCTGCGCACGGGCGAGCCGGTGCTGGCGCTGCAGGCCCGGCACGAGGAGGACGCGGTCGGCGTGGAACTCGTGGTGGCCGTTCCCGACCAGCCGGGGGTGCTCCCGGCGGTGGCCGGGGTACTGGCCCTGCACCGGCTCACCGTACGGGCGGCGGACCTGCGCTCCACGGAGCTCCCGGACCAGCTGGGCGAGGTCCTGGTGTTCCGCTGGCGGGTGGCCGCGGAGTACGGCTCGCTGCCGCAGGCGGCCAGGCTGCGGACCGACCTGGTCCGCGCGCTGGACGGCTCGCTCGACGTCCCGGCGAAGCTGGCCGACCGCGAGGCCGCGTACCCGCGGCGGCGCGGGGTGGTGCCCCCGCCGCCCCGCGTCACCGTCGTCGCCGACGTCTCCTCGCTGGCCACCGTCCTGGAGGTCCGCGCGCCGGACGCCGTGGGCTTGCTGCACCGGATCGGGCGGGCCCTCGAGTCCGGCGGGGTGCGGGTCCGCAGCGCGCACGTCTCGACGCTGGGCGCGAACGCGGTGGACACCCTGTACGTCACGACACCGGAGGGCAAGCCGCTGGACCCCGCGGACGCGGCTGCCCTGGCCGGACTGGTGGCGTCGGCCCTGGCGTAGCGGGTGGGCCGCTGCGCGGGGCAGTCCCCTACCCGCCCTTCCACCGTTCCCCAGGGCTCCGCCCCGGACCCCGTACGTGCGCTGCGCGCCCGTGCCCTCAAACGCCGGGCAGGCTGGAACATCCAGCCTCGCCGGCGTTTGAGGCGTGGAGGGCTCGGGGGCGGAGCCCCCGCCGGGTCCGGGGCGGAGCCCCGGGAGCGGCCGGCCGGGGGCGCAAGCCCCGGTTCGGGAACGGGCGGGGTAGGGGAAGGCCCCGCGCAGCGGCAGCGGCCCGGCGGCGCGGGCCCGGAGGGGAAATGGGCCGCCGGGGTCACCACGTTGCGCGGCCCGATACCCTGGTGGACACCACACCGCCCCCGACCCGAGGAATCGCGACCACCGTGTTCGATACGCTCTCCGACCGCTTGGCGAATACCTTCAAGGGCCTGCGCGGCAAAGGCCGGCTGTCCGAGGCTGACATCGACTCCGCGGCCCGGGAAATCCGTATCGCCCTCCTCGAGGCCGACGTCGCCCTCCCGGTCGTCCGCTCCTTCATCGCGAACGTCAAGGAACGCGCCCGCGGCGAAGAGGTCAGCAAGGCGCTGAACCCCGGCCAGCAGGTCCTGAAGATCGTCAACGACGAGCTCGTCACGATCCTGGGCGGCGAGACCCGGCGGCTGCGCTTCGCCAAGACCGCGCCCACCGTGATCATGCTGGCCGGTCTCCAGGGTGCCGGTAAGACCACCCTCGCCGGCAAGCTCGGCCTCTGGCTGAAGGGGCAGGGTCACACCCCGCTGCTCGTCGCCTGCGACCTCCAGCGCCCCAACGCCGTCAACCAGCTCTCCGTCGTCGCCGACCGCGCCGGCGTGGCGTTCTACGGCCCGCAGCCCGGCAACGGCGTCGGCGACCCGGTCCAGGTCGCCAAGGACTCCGTCGAGTACGCGCGGACCAAGCAGCACGACATCGTCATCGTCGACACCGCCGGCCGCCTCGGCATCGACGCCGAGCTGATGCAGCAGGCCGCGGACATCCGCGACGCGGTCTCGCCCGACGAGATCCTCTTCGTCGTCGACGCCATGATCGGTCAGGACGCGGTCAACACCGCCGAGGCCTTCCGCGACGGCGTCGGCTTCGACGGCGTGGTGCTCTCCAAGCTCGACGGTGACGCCCGAGGCGGTGCCGCGCTCTCCATCGCGCACGTCACCGGCAAGCAGATCATGTTCGCCTCGAACGGCGAGAAGCTCGACGAGTTCGACGCCTTCCACCCGGACCGCATGGCGGGCCGGATCCTCGACATGGGTGACATGCTCACCCTCATCGAGCAGGCCGAGAAGACCTTCTCGCAGGCCGAGGCCGAGAAGATGGCGGCCAAGCTCGCCAAGGGCCCGAAGGAGTTCACGCTCGACGACTTCCTGGCCCAGATGGAGCAGGTCCGCAAGATGGGCTCCATTTCCAAGCTGCTCGGCATGCTCCCCGGCATGGGGCAGATCAAGGACCAGATCAACAACATCGACGAGCGCGACGTGGACCGCACCGCCGCGATCATCAAGTCGATGACCCCGGCCGAGCGCCAGGACCCGACGATCATCAACGGCTCGCGCCGCGCCCGTATCGCCAAGGGCTCCGGCACCGAGGTCAGCGCCGTCAAGTCGCTCGTCGAGCGGTTCTTCGACGCCCGCAAGATGATGTCCCGCATGGCCCAGGGCGGCGGCATGCCGGGCATGCCCGGCATCCCCGGGATGGGCGGCGGCCCCGGCCGGCAGAAGAAGCAGGTCAAGCAGGCCAAGGGCAAGCGCAAGAGCGGCAACCCGATGAAGCGCAGGGAAGAGGAGGCCGCGGCGGCCGCCCGCCGCGAGCAGGGCCCGCAGGCGATCGAGCCCGCGGCCGGCGGCAACCCCTTCGGTCTTCCCACCGGTGGGCAGCCGGGGCAGGACTTCGACCTTCCGGACGAGTTCAAGAAGTTCATGAAGTAGGGCGTACGCGGGTACGCGAGCGTTGGCCCCGGCTGTGTTCACACAGCCGGGGCCTTCCGCTTCCTGCGGGGGCAATGGGTGGGTTTGTCGCTTATCGTCGGCCGGGAGGATGGCAGAAGGAGGCGCCCCGTGCCCAGCCCCACCCCCGTACCGCCCCGCGACAGGGCCGATACGCCCTGGCGCTCGGAGGGCGCACCACCCGCCCCCGCGCCGAAGAAGAGGATGCCGGGCGGCTGGCGGGGGCTGATCCTCGCCGCCCTGATCGTCTACCTGATCACCAACCTGGTGCTGTCCTTCTTCAACGAGGGCGACGAGCCGACGATCTCCTACACCGAATTCAGCAAGCAGGTCGCGAACGGCAACGTCTCGAAGATCTACTCCAAGGGCGACGCCATCCAGGGTGAGCTGAAGGCCAAGCAGCCGCTGCCCGACGGAGGCAAGGGCGACTACACCAAGTTCGTCAGTCAGCGCCCGGCCTTCGCCGACGACGACCTGTGGGCCGACCTCACCAAGCAGAACGTGAACGTGACCGCCTCGCCGGTCGTCGTGCAGCGCAGCTTCCTCGCCAACCTGCTGCTCTCCCTCGCCCCGATGCTGCTGCTGGTCCTGCTGTGGGTGTTCATCGCCCGGCGGATGAGCGCCGGGATGGGCGGCATGGGCGGACTGGGCCGCAAGGCCCCGCCCAAGCCGGTGGAGCTGGAGGCGGGTGCCAAGCGCACCACCTTCGACGACGTGGCCGGAATCGACGAGGTCGAGGGGGAGCTCAACGACGTCGTCGACTTCCTCAAGAACCCGCAGGAGTACCGGAGGCTGGGCGCCCGGATGCCCGGCGGCGTCCTCCTCTCGGGCCCGCCCGGCACCGGAAAGACCCTCCTCGCGCGGGCGGTCGCGGGCGAGGCCGGGGTGCCGTTCTTCTCCGCCTCCGCCTCGGAGTTCATCGAGATGATCGTCGGCGTCGGCGCGTCCCGGGTGCGGGAACTCTTCGGCGAGGCGCGCAAGGTGGCCCCCGCGATCATCTTCATCGACGAGATCGACACCATCGGGCGGGTCCGGGGCGGCGGCGCGGCCATGGGCGGCCACGACGAGCGCGAGCAGACCCTGAACCAGATCCTCACCGAGATGGACGGCTTCTCGGGCTCGGAGGGCGTGGTCGTCCTCGCCGCCACCAACCGGGCGGACGTCCTGGACCCGGCGCTCACCCGCCCCGGGCGCTTCGACCGCACGGTGGTCGTCTCCCCGCCCGACCGGGGCGGCCGCGAGGCCATCCTGCGCATCCACACCCGGGACATCCCGCTCGCCGAGAGCGTCGACCTGGCCCAGGTGGCCCGCACCACCCCCGGCATGACCGGCGCCGAACTGGCCAACCTGGCCAACGAGGCCGCGCTGCTGGCCGTCAAACGCCGACAGGACCAGGTCACCCAGTCCGACCTGTCGGACGCCCTGGAGAAGGTCCAGCTCGGCGCGGAGCGGTCCCTGGTCATGCCGCTGGAGGAGCGCCGCCGGACGGCCTACCACGAGAGCGGACACGCCCTCCTGGGCATGCTCCAGCCGGGCGCCGACCCGGTCCGCAAGATCACCATCGTCCCCCGCGGCCGCGCCCTCGGCGTCACCCTCTCGACCCCCGACGCCGACCGGTACGCGTACACCGAGGAGTACCTGCGCGGCCGCATCATCGGAGCGCTGGGCGGAATGGCCGCCGAGCACGTCGTCTACGACGTCATCACCACGGGCGCGGAGAACGACCTCGAACAGGTCACCAACATCGTCCGCGGCATGGTCGGCCGCTGGGGCATGAGCGACCGCGTCGGAAAGCTCACCGCCATCCCGACCGACGGAGGGGGCCCCTACGGCCTGTCCGCCGCCCCCGCCACCCTCGACGCCGTGGACCACGAGATGCGCCGGATCGTCGACGAGTGCTACGAGGAGGCCTGCCGCCTGCTGCGCGAGCACCGTACGAAGCTCGACGCGCTGGCCGAGGCCCTCCTCGCCAACGAGACCCTGGACGAACCGGCCGCCTACGCCGCCGCGGGCATCCCCCGGCTGACGAAGGCGCACGGCGCCGACTGAGGCGCCGCCGTTACGCCACCCGGGCGATCACGTACCGGAAGATGTTCGGCAGCCACACGGCGCCGTCGGACCGCTCGAACGGGTGAAGCGCCTCGGCCAGTTCCTTCTCCGCCAGCGCCGGATCCGCGGCCGCGTCGTAGAGCCCGGTCGACACCAGCCCCCGTACCGCGCTGTCCACGTCCGCGTACCCGAACGGGCAGAACACCCGCCCCGACCCGTCCGGCCGCAGCCCGGCCCGCTCCACCAGCGCGTCCAGGTCCCTCGGCGCCGGACCGCCGCCGAGGACCGACGGCACCGTGCAGCGCTCCGCGGGGCCCCAGTCGGCCAGCACCACGGCCCCGCCGCGGCGTACCGCGGGCATGGCCGAGGCGAGGGCCGCCGGCGTGGGCGAGAAGGCCAGCAGGGCGTCGTAGGGGCGGTTCGCCTCGGGCGCCGAGGGCGGGGCCGCCAGCACCTCCAGCAGCCGCTCGCGGGCCAGCGCGCGCCGCGCGGGATCCGCCTCCACGCCCGTGGCCGAGGCTCCGCGCCCGGCCGCCAGCAGCAGGGGCAGGCCGGCCCCGCAGTCGAGGCCCAGCAGCCGGTCGCCCGGCCCGACCTCCAGCCGGTCGTAGACCGCTTCGTACAGCGGTACCAGCATCCGTTCCTGGATCTCCGCCCAGTCCCGGGCGACGAGCGTCGCCGTCGGCGTCGGTGTCATCGAAAGAGCGCTCCTGATTCCGTCTCGCCCCCTTGCCCCCGTTGCCAGAGAACTCCCCATTCGCCCCCGCGTCCAGAGGAGCGCGCCACCCGATTCACGCTCGACGCGCGAGGCGCCGTACCATTCGCGCCATGGCAAAGGCACCCGTTCTCACCCCGCAGGCGGAGGATTTCCCCCGCTGGTACCAGGATCTGATCAACAAGGCCGAGCTGGCCGACAACGGTCCGGTCCGCGGCACCATGGTCATCCGACCGTACGGCTACGGCCTGTGGGAGCGGATGCAGCAGGAGATGGACGCGCGCATCAAGGACGCGGGCGCCCAGAACGCTTATTTCCCGCTGTTCATCCCGCAGTCGTACCTGACGAAGGAAGCGGAGCACGTCGAGGGCTTCGCCCCCGAGCTCGCCGTCGTCACGCACGGCGGTGGCAAGGAGCTCGAAGAGCCGGTCGTCGTCCGGCCCACCTCCGAGACGATCATCAACGACTACTTCTCCAAGTGGGTCCAGAGCTACCGCGACCTGCCCCTGCTGATCAACCAGTGGGCCAACGTGGTCCGCTGGGAGATGCGCCCGCGGGTGTTCCTCCGTACGAGCGAGTTCCTCTGGCAGGAGGGCCACACGGCCCACGCCACCTACGAGGACGCCCGCGACTACGCCGCCCGGATCCACACGGACGTCTACGGCGACTTCATGACGAACGTGCTCGGCATCGACGTCGTGCTCGGCCGCAAGACCGCCAAGGAGCGCTTCGCCGGCGCCATCAACACCCTCACCCTCGAGGGCATGATGGGCGACGGCAAGGCCCTGCAGCTGGGCACCAGCCACGAGCTCGGCACCAACTTCGCCAAGGCCTTCAACACGCAGTACCTGTCGAAGGAAGGCAAGCAGGAGCTCGTCTGGCAGACCTCGTGGGGCGTCTCGACCCGCATGGTCGGCGGCCTGATCATGTCCCACGGCGACGACAACGGCCTGCGCGTCCCGCCGCGGCTCGCGCACGTCCAGGTCGTCGTCATGGCGATCAAGGGCGACGAGGCCGTGGCGAAGGTCCGTGAGCTGGGCGACCAGCTGAAGGCCGCCGGCATCCGCGTGCACGTCGACGACCGCGTCGACACCCCGTTCGGCCGCCGCGCCGTGGACTGGGAGCTCAAGGGCGTACCGGTCCGCATCGAGATCGGCCCGCGCGACCTGGAGAACGGCACCGCGATGCTGGCCCGCCGCATCCCGGGCGGCAAGGAGCCGGTGCAGATCACCGAGCTGCTCGACCTGCTGCCCAAGGTGCTGGACGAGGACCAGGCGCAGCTGCTGCGCGAGTCCCGCGAGCGCCGCGAGTCGCGTACGTCCGACGTCGCGACCATCGAGGAGGCCGCGGAGGCCGCCATCGCCGGCGGCTGGGCGCGCATCCCGTGGGCCGACCTCGGTCCGGAGGGCGAGGCGAAGCTGGCCGAGCAGGCCGTCTCCGTGCGCTGCCTGATCGCCGAGGACGGGTCGGTCCCGGAGGCGGACGACGCCCCCGGCACCCTCGCGATCGTCGCGCGCTCGTACTGATCCGCTTCCACACCCCGGCGTGCGGCCCGTGCCGCGCGCCGGGGTGTAGTCGTCGTTACGTACCGACTCCTCCTGAGATCGGCGCACCCGTCCTCGTCGGGACGCATGAGACTGAACTGACTGGTACGTGCAAAAAATTTGGAATGGCCCGGAATCGGAACACCCGGGCACCCCGGCTCGTTGTCACGACGTGAGCACGACACCACCTGTTCTCGCCGCAGAGCTGGCGCAGGCGTGGGCCGACATTCAGCGGTACCACCCCGAGCTGCCTGACCTTGCCGCGCCCGAGTCCCTGATCGGAGAGTCCTCGTCCGCCTGTGGCGCCGAGCTCTCCTTCGAGCGACTGCTGCACGAGGCAGTCCACGGCATCGCAGCCGCCCGCGGAGTCCGCGACACCTCTCGCGCCGGCCGCTACCACAACCGCAGATTCCTCGCGATCGCCGAGGAGATGGGGCTGGACCACTCCGAAGAGCCGCATGCCAGCAGCGGCTTCTCGCTGGTCACGCTCAACCCCGAGGCGAAGAAGCGCTACCGCCCGACGATCGAGCGACTGCAGCGCGCCCTGAAGGCCCACACGGCCGCCACCGCCGCCGACACGAAGCGCAGCTTCCGAGGCCCGGCAGCCCGCCACGGCTCGTCCGGCGGCGGCGTCCGGGTCAAGGCGGTCTGCGACTGCGGGCGCAACGTCCGCGTGGTCCCCTCGGTCCTGGCCCAGGCCCCGATCGTGTGCGGAGGCTGCATGAAGCCCTTCCGCATCCCCGAGGTGGCCATCGCCGCGGCCTCCTGAGCCGCGGCGCTGCGGGGAGGGAGCGCGAGGGCGAACGTGCCGGGCCCGCGGCGGGTCCCACGCCCTCGTCGGCGGGCGACCGGACGTTCGGGAGGCCGGCAGGCGCCCGGCCCGGGCCTGCGGCCCCCGTTTCGGTGCGGGGCATCTCGCGGCTGAGCCCGCCGCAGGCGTATGGCACAATGGCTAGCTGTACTCGACAGTCGCATAGGACCCCTCTCTCCTCCGGCTGACGCGTCCATCGGGCACCCGAGTACCGCAACCCCACGTGGCATCTCATGTGCCCAACCACGTCAAGTTCAGGAGACACCACTCCAGTGGCAGTCAAGATCAAGCTCAAGCGCCTCGGCAAGATTCGCCAGCCGCACTACCGCATCGTCGTCGCCGACGCCCGTACCCGTCGGGACGGTCGCGCGATCGAAGAGATCGGTATCTACCACCCGACCTACAACCCGTCGCGCATCGAGGTCAACGCCGAGCGTGCGCAGTACTGGCTGTCCGTCGGCGCCCAGCCCACCGAGGCTGTGCTCGCCATCCTGAAGCTGACCGGTGACTGGCAGGCCCACAAGGGCCTCCCCGCCCCCGCGCCGCTGCTGCAGCCGGCGACGAAGGAAGACAAGCGTCGTTCCTTCGACGAGTTCGCCAAGACCCTGGAAGGTGGCGACGCCAAGGGCGAGGCCATCACCCAGAAGGCGAAGAAGGCCGACAAGAAGGCGGACGAGGCTGAGGCCGCCGCCGAGTCGACCGAGGCCTGAGCATGCTCGAGGAGGCTCTTGAGCACCTCGTAAAGGGCATTGTGGACAACCCCGACGACGTGCAGGTCGCCTCGCGCAACCTGCGCCGCGGGCAGGTGCTCGAGGTCCGGGTTCACCCCGACGACCTCGGCAAGGTGATCGGCCGCAACGGCCGCACCGCACGTGCTCTGCGTACCGTCGTGGGCGCCATCGGCGGCCGGGGGATCCGCGTCGACCTCGTCGACGTGGACCAGGTTCGCTGAGCAGTTGAATCACCGGCACGGGCCGGGGAGGGCATTCGTGCCCGCCCCGGCCCGTCGTCGTCTGAACAGGAGAGGTACATCGTGGAGCTGGTAGTCGCGCGGATCGGCCGCGCCCACGGCATCAAGGGTGAGGTCACCGTCGAGGTGCGCACCGACGAGCCGGAACTGCGGCTCAGTCCCGGCGCCGTGCTCCGGACCGAGCCCGCAACGGCCGGTCCGCTGACCATCGAGACGGGCCGGGTGCACAGCGGCCGGCTCCTGCTCCGCTTCGCCGGGGTCAAGGACCGCACCGGTGCCGAGGCGCTGCGCAACATCCTGCTGATCGCGGACGTGGACCCGGCGGAGCTGCCCGAAGAGCCCGACGAGTACTACGACCACCAGCTGATGGACCTGGACGTGGTCCTCGCCGACGGCACCGAGATCGGCCGGATCACCGAGATCTCCCACCTGCCTTCGCAGGACCTCTTCATCGTCGAGCGGCCGGACGGCTCCGAGGTGATGATCCCCTTCGTGGAGGAGATCGTCGCCGAGATCGACCTGGAGGAGCAGCGCTGCGTCATCACCCCGCCGCCCGGGCTGATCGACGAGCGTGAAGCGGTCATCGACTCGACCCGCGATGAGGCCGGAGACGGCGCCTGATGCGTCTCGACGTCGTCACGATCTTCCCCGAGTACCTGGAACCGCTGAACGTCTCCCTCGTCGGGAAGGCGCGCGCCCGCGGCCAGCTCGACGTACACGTCCACGACCTGCGGGACTGGACGTACGACCGACACAACACGGTCGACGACACCCCGTACGGCGGCGGCCCCGGCATGGTCATGAAGACCGAGCCGTGGGGCGAGGCCCTGGACGCGGCGCTGGCCGACGGCTACGAGGCGGGCGCGCACGGGCCCGTCATGGTCGTCCCCACGCCCAGCGGCCGCCCCTTCACCCAGGAGCTGGCCGTCGAGCTCTCCGAGCGGCCCTGGTTGATCTTCACGCCGGCCCGCTACGAGGGCATCGACCGCCGGGTCATGGACGAGTACGCCACGCGCATGCCGGTGTACGAGGTCTCCATCGGCGACTACGTCCTGGCGGGCGGCGAGGCCGCCGTCCTGGTGGTCACCGAGGCCGTGGCCCGGCTGCTGCCGGGGGTGCTCGGCAACGCCGAATCGCACCGGGACGACTCCTTCGCGCCCGGCGAGATGGCGAACCTGCTGGAGGGTCCCGTCTACACCAAGCCCCCCGTGTGGCGCGGCCGGGACATCCCCGAGGTGCTGCTCAGCGGCCACCACGGGAAGATCGCCCGCTTCCGACGGGACGAGGCCTTCCGCCGGACCGCGCAGAACCGCCCCGACCTGATCGAGCGCTGCGAGGCCTCCTCCTTCGACAAGAAGGACCGGGAGATCCTGTCCATCCTGGGCTGGCGGCCGTCCGCGGACGGCCGATTTTGGCGCAGGCCCGAGGCCGTGGAAGAATAGGCGGCTGCTGTGTGCTCACGGACGCCCCTGCCACAGGGGGATCGTCGTCCGACGAGTGGCGCGGCTCCCGAATTCTCTACGGAAACCCGCACTGGCGACCTGTGGCGTCATGCGAAGAAAGCAGACGAAGAACATGTCTCACCTGCTCGATGGCGTCAACGCCGCCGCGCTCCGCTCGGACGTCCCGGCCTTCCGCCCGGGTGACACGATCAACGTGCACGTCCGCGTGATCGAGGGCAACCGCTCCCGTATCCAGCAGTTCAAGGGCGTAGTCATCCGTCGCCAGGGCGCCGGTGTCTCCGAGACCTTCACCGTTCGCAAGGTCTCCTTCAGCGTCGGCGTGGAGCGTACCTTCCCGGTCCACTCCCCGATCTTCGAGAAGATCGAGCTCGTCACCCGTGGTGACGTGCGCCGCGCCAAGCTGTACTACCTCCGTGAGCTCCGCGGCAAGGCCGCGAAGATCAAGGAGAAGCGCGACAACTGAGGTCCCCTTCGGGGTCCGGGAGCGGCCGGATAGGCTCGCTCCCGATGGACACCGAAGCACCTCACACGCAGCGCGACCACTCTTCCCCCGTCGAGGGGGAGGGGCGGTCGCGTTTTGCGTTTTCGGCAGCGCTGCGACCGCTGACCTGGCGGCGGGCCGGAGTGCTCGGCGTGATCTGCACCGTCCTCCTGCTGCTGCTCAGCAACTTCGTGGTCCAGCCCTTCCTGATCCCGAGCCGCTCGATGGAGCCGACGCTCCGGGTCGGCGACCGGCTGCTGGTCAACAAGCTGGCGTACCGTTTCGGCGACGAGCCGCGCCGCGGCGACGTGGTGGTCTTCGACGGCACCGGTTCCTTCGTGCGCGAGCGCCCCGAGGGCAATCCGGTGGGTGAGGTCCTGCACGGCGCGGCCTCCGCTCTGGGGCTCGCGGAGCCCTCCGACACCGACTTCGTGAAGCGGGTCGTGGGCGTCGGCGGTGACGACGTGGTGTGCTGCGACGCGGGCGGGCGGATCGAGGTCAACGGCGTCCCGCTGGACGAGCCGTACCTGTTCCCGGGGGACGCGCCGTCGACCGTGCCGTTCCGGATCGTCGTCCCCCTGGGGACGCTGTGGGTCATGGGTGATCATCGTTCCCAGTCGCGGGACTCCAGGGACCACCTGGGGGAGCCGGGCGGGGGGATGGTGCCGGTGGAGAAGGTGATCGGGCGGGCCGACTGGATCGGCTGGCCGGTGTCGCGGTGGGGTTCCGCCGGCGGCGGGCATGGGTAGCCGGGGGCGGCCGCGGCGCGAGCCGGAGCCCGAGCCGGGCAGCCGGGCCGAGCGGCGCCGGTTGGCCCGCCGGGTGCGGCGGCGTCGTCGTACGCGCCGGGCCGGTGAGGTGCCGCTGCTGGTGGTCGTGGCGTTGTGCATCGCCATGCTCCTCAAGACCTTCTTCGTACAGGCCTTCTTCATCCCGTCGGGCTCGATGGAGCAGACCATCCGGATCGGCGACCGGGTCCTCGTGGACAAGCTGACCCCGTGGTTCGGTTCCAAGGTCGAGCGCGGGGACGTCGTCGTGTTCGAGGACCCGGGCGGCTGGCTCCAGGGCGAGGCGGCCCGGCCGGCCCCCGACCCGGTCGGGATCAAGCAGATCAAGCAGGTGCTGACCTTCATCGGTCTGCTGCCCTCGGCCGACGAGCAGGACCTGATCAAGCGCGTCATCGGGGTCGGCGGGGACACCGTCACGTGCTGCGACGCCAGGGGCCGGGTCACCGTCAACGGCTCGCCGCTCGACGAGCCGTACGTGAGCCCCGGCAACACCCCCTCGGACATCCGCTTCGAGGTGCGGGTGCCGGCGGGCCGGCTCTTCGTGATGGGCGACCACCGGGCGAACTCGTCGGACTCCCGCTACCACCTCGACGAGGCCTTCCAGGGCACCATCGACGAGAACGACGTCGTGGGCGAGGCCGTGGTGATCGCCTGGCCCTACGCACACTGGAAGCGCTTCGAGACGCCCGCGACCTTCCGCATGGTCCCCGATCAGGCGAGGCGCGAGGCGCACCGGCGACGGCGGCGCCGTCGGGCCGTGCCGTTCGCATAGTGTGTCCTGGGTCTCCCGCGCCTTAGGGAACTCCCGCTCGTTAAGGGAGGGGAGGGCCCGTG
The DNA here is from genome assembly GCF_042731135.1 of Streptomyces sp. NPDC059874. Taxonomy (NCBI): domain Bacteria; kingdom Bacillati; phylum Actinomycetota; class Actinomycetes; order Kitasatosporales; family Streptomycetaceae; genus Streptomyces; species Streptomyces sp. NPDC059874. Next base: position 57,803 of record NZ_JBHWJY010000026.1, on the reverse strand, counting down.
TCCGGTTCGGCGCGGGCGGCGATCTCTACAAAAGGAGTGGATGTGGGGGATGTGGCGGTAGGCGCACGGTCCGGACGCGACGAGGGCGAGGAGCGGCCGGATGACGACGCCGTCAAGCGCGAGGCCGAAGAGGAGGAGGACGGCGATGCCAAGGCGCACGCGCACCGCTCCTTCTGGAAGGAGCTCCCGCTCCTCGTAGGCATCGCCCTGCTGCTCGCCCTGCTGATCAAGACCTTCCTGGTCCAGGCGTTCTCGATCCCCTCCGACTCGATGCAGAACACCCTGCAGCGGGGGGACCGCGTCCTGGTGGACAAGCTGACCCCGTGGTTCGGCTCCGAGCCCGAGCGCGGCGAGGTCGTCGTCTTCCACGACCCGGCGGACTGGCTGTCCGGGGAGCCCACTCCGGAGCCGAACCTCGCGCAGCAGATCCTCAGCAAGATCGGTCTGATGCCGGACGCCGCCGAGAAGGACCTGATCAAGCGGACCATCGCCATCGGCGGGGACACGGTCGAGTGCAAGAAGGGGGGACCGGTCGTCGTCAACGGCAAGGCCCTCGACGAGCCGTACATCTTCCCCGGCAACACCCCGTGTGACGACGCTCCCTTCGGCCCGATCACCGTGCCCAAGGGCAAGATCTGGGTGATGGGCGACCACCGGCAGAACTCCCAGGACTCCCGTTACCACATGCAGGACTCCACCCAGGGCTTCGTGCCGGTCGACAAGGTCGTCGGGCGGGCCGTGGTGGTCGCGTGGCCGATCACCCGCTGGTCCACCCTGCCGGTCCCGGACACCTTCGACCAGCCGGGCATCGGCAACCAGGCGGCGGCGAACGCGCTCGGGCTCGGGGCCTCCGGTCTGGCTCCCGTCGGGCTCGGCCCGGCCGTGCTCGGGCTCACCGGTGCTGTGCCGCTCGTCATGTGGCGCCGCCGGAGGCTGACCAGCGGGCGTACCGCCGGGTAGGGTGCCGCCCAGGTCGACGATCTCCGAAGTGTGGGGGCGCTGCAATGGGCGGCACGCAGGCAAGCGGTACGCGTTCGGGCGGTACCCGTTCAATACGCAGTGGCAAGGACGGCCGCGGCGGTCTCGGCAATGTGCTGTCGGGGCTCGCCGTGGCCGTCGGCTTTGCGCTCTTCCTCGGCGGCTTCGTCTGGGGTGCGGTCGTCTACCGGCCGTACACGGTGCCGACCGACTCGATGATGCCGACCGTGAAGCCCGGGGACCGGGTGCTGGCGCAGCGCATCGACGGCGGCGAGGTGCGCCGCGGCGACGTCGTCATCTTTACTGATTCCATGTGGAGCGATTCGCCCATGCTCAAGCGGGTCGTCGGCATCGGCGGCGACACCGTGAAGTGCTGCGGCGCTCACGGCGAGGTCACCGTGAACGGCACGGCTCTGGACGAGCCCTACATCGACGCCACCAAGCCCGACACCGGCCTGGAAATGCCGCCCGGGCAGACCACGCCCTCCGGCACCCCCTTCGAGGTGACGGTCCCCGAGGGGAACCTCTTCCTGCTGGGCGACCGCCGCGCCGGCTCGCTGGACTCGCGGGCACACCTGCAGGAGGCCGGGCAGGGCACCGTGTCCCGGTCGACCGTCAGCGCCCGCGTCGACGCCCTGGCCTGGCCCGACATGAAGATGCTGGAGCGGCCGAAGACGTACGAGAACCTGCCCGGCGGCACCTCGCGCCCCGGGCCGCTCAGGCTCCAGGTGGCGGCGGTGCTGGCGGGGGCCGTCCTGGTGGTGCTGGGGGCCGCGTACGGACCCGTCGTACGGGTTCTGGGGCGCGGGAGGCGGCGGGAGCGGGCCGGTGCCCGCTGACCCGGCGGCCCGCGCCGCCGGCCCGCGGCAGGTGTCCCGGGTGATCCTGCTGGACCCGGCGGACAGGATCCTGCTGCTGCACGGCTTCGAGCCGGCCGACCCCGCCGACGACTGGTGGTTCACCCCGGGCGGTGGGCTGGAGGGAACCGAGAGCCGCGAGCAGGCCGCCCTGCGCGAGCTGGCGGAGGAGACGGGAATCACAGACGTCCTGCTGGGGCCGGTCCTGTGGCACCGGTACTGCTCGTTCCCCTTCGACGGGCGGCGCTGGGAGCAGGACGAGTGGTACTTCCTGGCCCGTACCGCCCAGACGGAGACCGCGATGGGCGGGCTCACCGAACTGGAGCGGCGCAGCGTCACCGGAGCCAGGTGGTGGACCTCCGAGGAACTGCTCGCGGCACGTGAGACGGTGTACCCGACCAGACTCGCCGAGCTGCTGAAGACGCTGCTCGACGACGGTCCTCCGGCTGCGCCGGTGGTCCTGGCCCCGGAAATCGTTTAGGGGCGCATGGGTCTGGCGCACAATAGGGGGACGCACGGCTGAAGGGGAACATGCCATGAGTGCCGAGGACCTCGAAAAGTACGAGACCGAGATGGAGCTGAAGCTCTATCGGGAGTACCGCGACGTCGTCGGGCTGTTCAAGTATGTGATCGAGACCGAACGCCGTTTCTACCTCACCAACGACTACGAGATGCAGGTGCACTCGGTGCAGGGGGAGGTCTTCTTCGAGGTCTCGATGGCCGATGCCTGGGTCTGGGACATGTACCGTCCGGCCCGCTTCGTGAAGCAGGTGCGCGTGCTGACCTTCAAGGACGTGAACATCGAGGAGCTCAACAAGAGCGACCTCGAACTGCCCGGCGGCTAGCCGCGCCTTCGGCGCCGCCCGGGGCCGTCCTTCGTGTGGGTGACGGGATTGTCCACAACGGCCCGGTTGTCCACCAAGATCCACAAGGTGGGTGAGGGCGCGGGATCGTCGGTGCCGGAGGTGGTGCCGGATGAACGCGAAGGGCGTGGCACAGCAGGCGTTGGGGCGGTACGGCGAGGAGCTCGCGACACGGCGGCTGACCGAAGCCGGGATGACCGTGATCGCGCGGAACTGGCGGTGCCGCAGCGGGGAGATCGACATCGTCGCGCGGGACGGGGACGCCCTCGTCGTCTGCGAGGTCAAGACCCGCCGGGAGGGTGAGTTCGAGCATCCCATGGCCGCCGTGCGGCCCGGCAAGGCGGAGCGGTTGCGCCGGCTCGCGGGCCGCTGGCTCGCCGACAACGGCGGGCCACCCCCGGGCGGGGTCCGCATCGACCTCGTCGGAGTCCTGCTGCCGCGGCGCGGGGCGCCCGTGGTGGAGCACGTCAGGGGGGTGGCCTGATGGGGTTCGCCCGGGCCTGTTCGGTGGCCCTGGTCGGCGTCGACGGCGTGGTGGTGGAGGTCCAGGCCGACCTGGAGCCCGGGGTCGCGGCCTTCACACTGGTGGGATTGCCCGACAAGACCCTGGTGGAGAGCCGGGACCGGGTGCGGGCCGCCGTGGTCAATTCGGGTGCGGCCTGGCCGCAGAAGAAGCTCACGGTCGGGCTGAGCCCGGCGTCCGTGCCGAAGTCCGGCGCGGGTTTCGATTTGGCTGTGGCGGCAGCCGTCCTGGGCGCCGCCGAGGTGGTCGAGCCCGGCGCGATCGCCGATCTCGTACTCATCGGGGAGCTGGGGCTGGACGGCCGGGTGCGCCCGGTCCGGGGGATCCTGCCGGCCGTCCTCGCCGCGTCGGAGGCGGGCTACCGGCAGGTGGTGGTGCCGCAGCAGTGCGCCGCCGAGGCCGCGCTCGTACCGGACGTCTCGGTGCTCGGGGTCCGCAGCCTGCGCCAGCTGATCGCGGTCCTGACGGACACCGCCGTCCCCGAGGAGGACGCCCTGGACGCCGCGGTCACCCCCGGGCGCCCGGACCCGATACTGGCGGGGCTGCTGGTGCCGGGGGCGGGGCTGGGCGCGGGACTCGGCGGCCGGGGCCGTTCCGGTGCGGGAGACGGGCCGGACTTCCCCGACCTCGCGGATGTGGCCGGGCAGTACGCCGCGCGCCGCGCCCTGGAGGTGGCGGCCTCCGGAGGGCATCACCTCTTCCTCAGCGGGCCGCCCGGAGCGGGCAAGACGATGCTGGCCGAGCGGCTGCCCTGGATCCTGCCACCGCTGACCCGTCAGGAGTCCGTGGAAGTGACGGCGGTCCACTCGGTGGCGGGGATCCTCCCGCCCGGAGAGCCGCTGGTGGCCAGGGCGCCCTACTGCGCGCCCCACCATTCGGCGACCATGCAGTCGCTGGTGGGCGGCGGGAACGGCGTCCCCCGGCCGGGGGCGGTCTCCCTGGCCCACCGGGGCGTGCTGTTCCTGGACGAGGCCCCGGAATTCCAAGGCCGGACCCTGGACGCGCTGCGGCAGCCGCTCGAATCGGGGCACGTGGTCATCGCGCGGGCCGCCGGCGTCGTGCGGCTGCCCGCCAGATTCCTGATGGTGCTCGCGGCGAACCCGTGTCCGTGCGGGCGCCACACCCTGCACGGGGCCGGGTGCGAATGCCCGCCCTCCGTGATCCGGCGCTATCAGGGCAGGCTCTCCGGGCCGCTCCTCGACCGGGTGGACCTGAGGGTCGAAGTCGAGCCCGTGACCCGGTCCGATCTGCTGGGGCAGGGCGGCCGAGGCGAATCCACCGCGAGTGTCGCCGACCGGGTGCAGGAGGCCAGGGACCGCGCGGCGGCCCGGTACGCCGACACCCCATGGCGGCTCAACTCCGAAGTGCCCGGCCAGGAGCTGCGCACCCGGTGGCAGGCGGGCCCGGGGGCGCTGGCCACGGCCGAGCGGGACATGGAGCGCGGCCTGCTCACCGCCAGGGGGCTGGACCGGGTCCTGCGGGTCGCCTGGACGGTCGCCGACCTACGGGGGCGCGACCGTCCCGATGCCCTGGACGTCGCCGTCGCCCTGGAACTGAGGACCGGCATCGCCCGAGGCACGGCCGCGATCGTGGGGGCCGGGTCATGACCGGGACGGGGGATGCGGAGCCGTCCGTGCGGGACGGAGACGGGCGGGCCGGCCCCGCCCCGGAGCCGACCGGGCCGGGCAGCCGCGGTGGCCGGAGCCCGGCTCCGGCCACCGCGGTCGGACCGGAGGTACTGGCCAGGGCCGCGTTGACGCGGGTGGTGGAGCCGGGGGACGAAATCGTGGGGCGGTGGCTGCGCGAGCACGGGGCCGTGCGGCTGATACGGATGCTCACCGGGAGCGAGGGCGAGGGGGACGGCGGGGTTCGTGCGCCGGGCGGGGTGGGAGCCGGGCGGCTCGCCGGGTACCGGAGGCGGGCGGCGCTGGCCGACCCCCGGCGGGACCTGGCGGCGGCCGCCGAGTACGGGGGCCGGTTCGTCTGCCCCGGTTCGGCGGAGTGGCCGACCCAGCTCGACGACCTGGGCGACGCCCGGCCCGTCGGGCTGTGGCTGCGCGGCCGGCCGAACCTGCGGACCTGGGCGCTGCGCTCGGTCGCCGTGGTCGGGGCCCGCGCCTGCACCCCGTACGGCGCGCACATGGCCCAGACCCTGGCGGCCGGCCTCGCCGAGCGGGGCTGGGTCGTGGTCTCCGGCGCCGCGTACGGGATCGACGGCGCGGCCCACCGCGGAGCCCTCGCCTCGGGCGGCGCCACCGCGGCCGTGCTCGCCTGCGGGGTGGACGTCGCCTATCCGCGCGGACACGCCGAGTTGCTCGGCCGTGTCGCCGGCCAGGGGCTGATCCTGGGCGAGCTGCCACCCGGCAGCCACCCCACCCCCAGCCGCTTCGTCCTGCGCAACCGGGTCATCGCCGCCCTCACCCGGGGCACCGTCGTGGTCGAGGCCGCCCACCGCAGCGGCTCCCTCGTCACGGCCCGACAGGCCCAGAGGCTCGGCCGATTCACCATGGGCGTCCCCGGGCCCGCCACCAGCGGGCTCTCCGCCGGGGTGCACGAGCTGCTGCGCGGCGAGGCCGAGCTGGTCACCGACGCGGCGGAGGTGGCCGAGCTGGTCGGCGCCATGGGCGAGTTGGCTCCCGAGCGGCGCGGACCCCTGCTCGCCCGGGACCTGCTCGCCCGGGACACCGCCAGGGTGCTCGAAGCGCTGCCGGCCGGCCGCCCGGCGCGGGTCGCGGAGTTGGCACTTGCCTCCGGCACCAGCGCCGATGAAGTCATCGGCAGACTGTACGAACTTCACTCTCTGGGGTTCGTCGAACGGCAGGGCGACGACTGGCAGTTGAGCAGACAAACGGCTGGAGGAGGCACACAAACCGGTGCCGCCCGGCGAGGCGGTCGTTGACCTGGGGCGTTCCGGTGAAAGAGTGAAAGCGATGAGAGACGCGGTCTTCCCGATGGCAGCTGCCGGGACCGAGCGCCAGGCGCCGGTCCCGGGTGGCCCGCGCGAGTCGGGTCGCGCCTGCGCCCCCGCGCGATCCCGTACTCTTCGCGCACCGCGACACTTCCGTCACGCTACGCTCCCAAGGAATCCCGCTCCGGCAAAGGCGAAGCATGCCCCAGCACACCTCAGGGTCTGACCGCGCTGCGGTGCCCCCCGCTGCCCGCGGCAGTGAGCGGTCCACCGCGCCCTCGTCCCTGGACGTGCTGTGGCGCTCGTACAAGGCCTCGGGTGACGAGCGGCTGCGGGAGCAGCTGATCCTGCACTACTCGCCGCTGGTCAAGTACGTCGCCGGCCGCGTGAGCGTGGGCCTGCCGCCCAATGTGGAACAGGCCGATTTCGTCTCCTCCGGGGTGTTCGGACTCATCGACGCCATCGAGAAGTTCGACATCGACCGGTCGATCAAGTTCGAGACCTACGCGATCACCCGGATCCGCGGCGCGATGATCGACGAGTTGCGGGCGCTGGACTGGATCCCCCGCTCGGTGCGGCAGAAGGCGCGGGCCGTGGAGCGGGCCTACGCCACGCTGGAGGCGCAGCTGCGGCGCACCCCCACGGAGAGCGAGGTCGCCGGGGAGATGGGGATCGGGGTGGAGGACCTCCACGCCGTATTCAGCCAGTTGTCGCTGGCGAACGTGGTCGCGCTGGAGGAACTCCTGCACGTCGGAGGCGAGGGCGGCGACCGCCTCTCCCTCATGGACACCCTGGAGGACACCGCCGCCGACAACCCGGTGGAGGTGGCGGAGGACCGCGAGCTCAGGCGCCTGCTGGCACGGGCCATCAACACGCTGCCCGAGCGGGAGAAGACCGTGGTGACCCTCTACTACTACGAGGGCCTCACCCTGGCCGAGATCGGCAACGTGCTGGGCGTCACCGAGAGCCGGGTCAGCCAGATCCACACCAAGTCGGTGCTGCAACTGCGGGCGAAGCTGGCGGACGTGGGGCGGTGAGGTTGCGGTACCTCCGTAGAGTGGACGTGTGCCCAGGATTCGAGCGGCCTCCGTGGCCGAGCACCGGTCGATGCAGCGCGGCGCCCTTCTGGACGCCGCGCGAACCCTGCTGTCCGAAGGCGGTACGGAGGCGCTGACCTTCCCCGCCCTCGCGGAGCGCACCGGGCTCGCCCGGTCCTCCGTGTACGAGTACTTCCGCTCCCGCGCGGCCGTGGTCGAGGAGCTGTGCGCGGTGGACTTCCCCGTGTGGGCCGCCGAGATCGAGGCGGCGATGGAATCCGCCGAGGCGCCGGAGGCGAAGATCGAGGCCTATGTGCGGAGCCAGCTGGGGCTGGTGGGGGACCGGCGGCACCGGGCCGTGGTGGCGATCTCCGCGAGCGAGCTGGACGCCGGGGCGCGGGAGAAGATCCGCGCGGCGCACGGGGGCCTCGTCGCGATGATCGTCGAGGCCTTGGCCGCCCTCGGGCAGCGGGAGCCGAAGCTCGCGGCGATGCTGCTGCAGGGTGTCGTGGACGCCGCCGTCCGGCGCATCGAGCTCGGTGCCGCAGAGGATCCCGCCGTGGTCACGGAGACCGCCGTCGCCATGGCCCTGCGGGGGGTCCGGGGCTGAGGCCCTGGGGCTCCCCCCTCGGCCCCGCGCCTCAAGCGCCGGCGCGGCTGGTTCTCGGCCCCTGGCCGGGCCGGTGCGGCTCAAGGATCGGGGCTCAGCCCCAAACCCCGCGCCTCAAGCGCCGGCGAGGCTTGATTTCGTCCTGGCGGGGCTGGATTTTGGCCTGCGGGGCTGAGTAGTGGCAGGAGGCGGGGCGTGGGGCGGGGGAGGAAGGTGAGGGGGTTGAGGTATTCCTCGCCCCTCAAGAGGCCCCAGTGGAGGCAGGGGGCCGGGCAGTGCGTGCCCTCCGTGAGGATCGCGACCACCTGGCCCGCCGTGACCGACTCGCCCTCGGAGACCAGGGCGCGGACCGGCTCGTAGGTCGTGCGCAGGCCGTTCGGGAGGGTGAGGGAGAGGACCCCGCGGCCCGCGACCTGGCCGGCGTGGTGAACCCGGCCCGCGGCGACCGCCCGGACCTCCGCACCCACCGACGCCGCCAGGTCCACGCCCCGGTGCCCCGCCGCGTACGGCGACGGCGGAGGGTCCCACCAGCGGGCCACCGACAGGGGCCCGGGCAGCGGGCGGACCCCGGGAAGGGTCGCGTGGGCCAGGGCGAGGAGCAGACTGATCAGCAGTGTCGTCATGGTGCCCAAGCGTTCCGTGCCGGCGGAGGGTCGGGGCGGGCCTGTGGACAGTCCGGGCGCTGTGGACAACGGCGTCACCCGGCATACCGCCGGGTCCCGTACACTTCTTGTGGCGATCCGGGTCACCGGGTCGACTTCGCACGCCCCAGCACCGGCCCGAAACGGCCAGGTGACAGCGTCTCTCGGTCCCTCAGCGGGGCAGGGCGCGGCGGGGCGTCAGGAACCAAACCGAGAAACCAAGGAGATGGCCATGGCCGTCGTCACGATGCGGGAGCTGCTGGAAAGCGGCGTCCACTTCGGTCACCAGACCCGTCGTTGGAACCCGAAGATGAAGCGCTTCATCTTCACGGAGCGCAACGGCATCTACATCATCGACCTGCTGCAGTCGCTGTCGTACATCGACCGCGCCTACGAGTTCGTGAAGGAGACCGTCGCGCACGGTGGCTCCATCATGTTCGTCGGTACCAAGAAGCAGGCCCAGGAGGCCATCGCCGAGCAGGCGACGCGCGTTGGCATGCCGTACGTCAACCAGCGGTGGCTGGGTGGCATGCTCACCAACTTCTCCACCGTCTACAAGCGCCTTCAGCGTCTGAAGGAGCTTGAGGCGATCGACTTCGAGGACGTCGCCGCCTCGGGTCTCACCAAGAAGGAGCTCCTGGTCCTCTCCCGCGAGAAGACCAAGCTGGAGAAGACCCTCGGTGGTATCCGCGAGATGTCGAAGGTTCCCAGCGCCGTCTGGATCGTCGACACCAAGAAGGAGCACATCGCGGTCGGTGAGGCGCGCAAGCTGCACATCCCGGTCGTCGCGATCCTCGACACCAACTGCGACCCCGACGAGGTCGACTACAAGATCCCGGGTAACGACGACGCGATCCGTTCCGTCACCCTGCTCACCCGCGTGATCGCCGACGCCGTCGCCGAGGGCCTCATCGCCCGCTCCGGCGCTGCCACCGGCGACTCGAAGCCGGGCGAGAAGGCCGCCGCCGAGCCGCTCGCCGAGTGGGAGCGCGACCTGCTCGAGGGTGACAAGAAGGCCGACGACGCCGAGGCCGCTCCGGCCGAGGCCGCCGCCGAGGTCGTCGAGGCCCCGGCCGCCGAGGCTGAGGCCCCGGCCGCCGACGCCGAGCAGGCCTGACCCACTGAGAGCGCCCGCCGTTCACGCGCCGGGCACTCACAGCACGGACGATGACGGCGGGGGAGCCGCGCCAAAAGCGCGGCGCCTCCGCCGTTCACCCGTAGATCTACGACTTCGAGAGAGAATCACAGACTCATGGCGAACTACACCGCCGCTGACGTCAAGAAGCTCCGCGAGCTCACCGGCGCCGGCATGCTGGACTGCAAGAACGCGCTCGTGGACGCCGACGGTGACGTCGACAAGGCCCAGGAAGCGCTCCGCATCAAGGGTCAGAAGGGCGTCGCCAAGCGCGAGGGCCGTTCTGCCGAGAACGGTGCGGTCGTCTCCCTCATCGCCGACGACAACACCTCCGGTGTCATCGTCGAGCTGAAGTGCGAGACCGACTTCGTCGCCAAGGGCGAGAAGTTCCTGGCCGTCGCCAACCAGCTGGCCGCGCACGTCGCCGCGACCTCCCCGGCCGACATCGAGGCGCTGCTCGCGTCCGAGATCGAGCCCGGCAAGACCGTCACCGCTTTCGTCGACGAGGCCAACGCCAACCTCGGCGAGAAGATCGTCCTGGACCGCTTCGCGCAGTTCACCGGCGGTTACGTGACCTCGTACATGCACCGCACGATGCCCGACCTGCCGTTCCAGATCGGCGTCCTGGTCGAGCTCGACAAGGAGAACGCCGAGGTCGCCCGCGGCGTCGCGCAGCACATCGCCGCGTTCGCCCCGCAGTGGCTGTCCGCCGACGACGTCCCGGCCGAGAAGGTCGAGTCCGAGCGTCGCATCGCCGAAGAGGTCACCCGCGCGGAGGGCAAGCCCGAGGCTGCCATCGCGAAGATCGTCGAGGGTCGCGTCAACGGCTTCTTCAAGGAGGCCACCCTCCTCGGCCAGCCGTACGCGCTGGACAACAAGAAGTCCGTGCAGAAGGTTCTGGACGAGGCCGGTGTCACCCTGAAGCGCTTCTCGCGCATCAAGGTCGGCATCTGAGTCCGTCCGTACGCGACGGACACCGGACCCCGGTAGGGTCTGAGGCAGTCGTCCGCGCTCGCGCAGGACGACCGCAGATCTGACGAGGAGGCCATTGCCGTAGAGGGAACCGCAAGGACCCACCGGCAATGGCCTTCTTCGTATGTGCACGAGGAGATCTCCATGAATCAGGGCGTGGACCCCCACACCGCATCCGACGACAAGAGCGACCAGGACAAGAAGGGCCGCCGCTTCATGCTGAAGCTGTCGGGCGAGGCCTTCTCCGGTGGCGGAGGACTGGGCGTCGACCCCGACGTCGTCCACGCCATCGCGCGCGAGATCGCCGCGGTGGTCCGAGACGGCGCGGAGATCGCCGTTGTGATCGGCGGCGGCAACTTCTTCCGCGGCGCCGAACTCCAGCAGCGCGGCATGGACCGGGCCCGGTCCGACTACATGGGCATGCTCGGCACGGTCATGAACTGCCTCGCCCTCCAGGACTTCCTGGAGAAGGAGGGCATCGACTCCCGCGTGCAGACCGCCATCACCATGGGCCAGGTCGCGGAGCCGTACATCCCGCTCCGCGCCGTGCGCCACCTGGAGAAGGGCCGCGTCGTCATCTTCGGCGCCGGCATGGGCATGCCGTACTTCTCCACCGACACCACGGCGGCCCAGCGCGCCCTGGAGATCGACGCCGAGGCCCTCCTCATGGGCAAGAACGGCGTCGACGGGGTCTACGACTCCGACCCCAAGAAGAACCCGGACGCGGTGAAGTTCGACGCACTGGAGTACGGCGAGGTCCTCTCCCGTGACCTCAAGGTCGCCGACGCCACGGCGATCACGCTGTGCCGCGACAACAAGCTGCCGATCCTCGTCTTCGAACTGCTCGCCGAGGGCAATATCGCGCGCGCCGTCAAGGGTGAGAAGATCGGCACGCTTGTCAGCGACCAGGGAACCCGGGCCTGAGCAGTCCGCTGCCGGACCGAGCCCGGACCGGCCCCGCCCGTCCCGCCCGCCTGAACCATCCATTCAAGACATGCAGGAGCACGTGGTGACCGAAGAGATCCTCCTCGAGGCCGAGGAGAAGATGGAAAAGGCCGTCGTCGTCGCCAAGGAAGACTTCGCCGCGATTCGCACCGGTCGTGCGCACCCGGCGATGTTCAACAAGATCGTGGCGGACTACTACGGCGCCATCACGCCCATCAACCAGCTCGCTTCCTTCTCGGTGCCCGAGCCGCGCATGGCGATCGTGACCCCGTTCGACAAGAGCGCGCTGCGCAACATCGAGCAGGCCATCCGGGACTCCGACCTCGGTGTCAACCCGAGCAACGACGGCAGCATCATCCGGGTGACCTTCCCCGAGCTGACGCAGGACCGCCGCAAGGAGTACATCAAGGTCGCGCGCACCAAGGCCGAGGACTCCAAGGTCTCCATCCGCGCCGTCCGCCGCAAGGCCAAGGACGCCCTCGACAAGCTCGTCAAGGACAAGGAAGCCGGCGAGGACGAGGTGCGCCGCGCCGAGAAGGAGCTCGACGACACCACCGCGAAGTACGTCGCGCAGGTGGACGAGCTCCTCAAGCACAAGGAAGCCGAGCTCCTCGAAGTCTGATGAACGACTCTTCCTGGCAGCCGGAGCCGGTTCCGGCGGGTCCCGCATACGATGCGCAGGTGGGCCCGCACACTCGGCCCATGCCCATCGTGCCCGATGCCGCCGGCCGTGACTTCGACGACCGGGAAGCACGCGATCGGGGGGCCGCACCGGACGGCGGCCCCCTCTTCCGCGACGAGACGCCGCCGCAGGAGCCCATGCCCAGCCCCCCGCCTCCGCCCTCGCAGGCACCGCAGGACGCCTCTCCCCCGCCGCCGAAGAAGCGCGCGGGGCGGGACCTGCGTGCCGCCATAGGGGTCGGCGTCGGCCTCGGCGCGGTGATCTTCGCTTCGCTGTTCATCGTCAAGGCGGTCTTCGTCGGCGTCGTGGTCGTCGCTGTCGTCGTGGGCCTGTGGGAGCTCACCTCCCGGCTCCAGGAGAAGAAGGGCATCAAGGCCCCGCTGGTCCCGCTCGCGGTGGGCGGCGCGGCCATGGTCATCGCCGGCTACGTCCGGGGTGCCGAGGGGGCCTGGGTCGCCATGGCCCTGACCGCCCTCGCGGTCCTGGTCTGGCGGATGACCGAACCCCCCGAGGACTACCTCAAGGACGTCACCGCGGGTGTCTTCGCGGCGTTCTACGTGCCCTTCCTGGCCACGTTCGTCACGATGCTGCTGACCGCCGACGACGGTCCGCAGCGCGTGGTGACCTTCCTGGTCCTGACCGTGGTCAGCGACACCGGGGCCTACGCGGTCGGCTGGCGGTTCGGCAAGACGAAGCTCGCCCCCCGCATCAGCCCCGGCAAGACCCGTGAGGGGCTCTTCGGCGCGGTGGCCTTCGCCATGGCGGCGGGCGCCCTGTGCATGGAGTTCCTGATCGACGGCGGTTCCTGGTGGCAGGGCCTGCTGCTGGGCCTCGCGGTCGCGGTCAGCGCCACCCTGGGCGACCTGGGCGAGTCGATGATCAAGCGTGACCTGGGCATCAAGGACATGGGCACCCTGCTCCCGGGTCATGGCGGCATCATGGACCGGCTCGACTCCCTGCTGCCGACCGCTCCGGTCGTCTGGCTGCTGTTGGCGGCCTTCGTGGGTACGGGCTGACCTGCGGAAAGGCGTCACAAGACGCCGGGCGGTTACTCTTGAAAGGCGCGCTGCTTCTGCGGCGCGCCTTTCGTCTTACAAGGAGTACCTGCCATGGCCCGCCCCGTTCCGGGAGAGCTCACCTTCGTCGCACCGCGCGGAGCCAAGAAGCCGCCCCGGCACCTTGCCGACCTCACGCCGGAGGAGCGCCGCGAGGCGGTCGCCGCGATCGGTGAGAAGCCCTTCCGGGCCAAGCAGCTCTCCCAGCACTACTTCGCCCGGTACGCGCACGACCCGGCCGAGTGGACCGACATCCCCGCCGGCTCCCGGGAGAAGCTCCAGCAGGAGCTCCTCCCGGACCTGATGAACGTCGTACGGCACATCTCCTGCGACAACGACACCACCCGCAAGACCCTGTGGAAGCTGCACGACGGCACGCTCGTCGAGTCCGTGCTGATGCGCTACCCCGACCGGGTCACCATGTGCATCTCCTCGCAGGCCGGCTGCGGCATGAACTGCCCGTTCTGCGCCACCGGCCAGGCCGGTCTGGACCGCAACCTCTCCACCGCCGAGATCGTGCACCAGATCGTCGACGGCATGCGCGCCCTGCGCGACGGCGAGGTCCCGGGCGGCCCGGCCCGCCTGTCGAACATCGTCTTCATGGGCATGGGCGAGCCGCTGGCCAACTACAACCGCGTGGTCGGCGCCATCCGCCGGCTCACCGACCCGGAGCCCGACGGCCTGGGCCTGTCGCAGCGCGGCATCACCGTCTCCACCGTCGGCCTGGTCCCGGCGATGCTGCGGTTCGCCGACGAGGGCTTCAAGTGCCGCCTCGCCGTCTCGCTGCACGCGCCCGACGACGAGCTGCGCGACACCCTGGTCCCCGTGAACACCCGCTGGAACGTTCGCGAGGTCCTCGGCGCGGCCTGGGAGTACGCGGAGAAGTCCGGCCGCCGGATCTCGATCGAGTACGCCCTCATCCGCGACATCAACGACCAGGCCTGGCGCGGTGACCTGCTGGGCAAGCTGCTCAAGGGCAAGCGCGTCCACGTCAACCTGATCCCGCTGAACCCGACGCCCGGCTCCAAGTGGACCGCCTCGCGACCCGAGGACGAGCGGGCCTTCGTCGAGGCGATCGCCCGCCACGGCGTGCCCGTGACCGTACGGGACACCCGCGGCCAGGAGATCGACGGCGCGTGCGGCCAGCTCGCCGCGTCGGAGCGCTAGGGTCCGGTTCTGACCGTTCGCATTCGGCCACGGGGTACCCTGTGGCCGAACCAATTTCATATTCCGACAGGGGAGCGCCACAGCGCTGAGAGTGCGGTACCCGTCATCCGCAGACCCTCTGAACCTCGCCCCGGTCATTCGGGGTAGGAAGTTCGGTCATCACTCAAGCTGTTGCGCCCTGCCCGGCGTCCGCTCCCACAGAGCGCCGGGCGGGGCCGCGTCTTCTCCTGGTCATCCCAGGAGGAATCACCAGTGAGCACCACCAAGAAGATCGCGGGCGCCGCGCTCGCGGCCGCGCTGGGCGTCACCACGCTCAGCGCCTGCGGCGGCGACGCCAAGGACAAGGGCGCGGGCGAGACCCCGAAGTCCAAGACCGTCACGCTCGTCTCCCACGACTCCTTCAACGTGACCGACACGGTCCTCAAGGAGTTCGAGCAGCAGAGCGGCTACACGGTCAAGGTGTTGAAGTCCGGGGACGCGGGCGCGGCGCTGAACCAGGAGATCCTCACCAAGGGCTCCCCGCGCGGCGACGTCTTCTTCGGTGTGGACAACACCCTGCTCTCTCGCGCCCTCGACAAGGGCATCTTCACCCCGTACGAGGCCAAGGGCCTGGCCGAGGTGAAGCCGGAATACGTCCTCGACAAGGAGCACCGGGTCACCCCGATCGACTCCGGCGACATCTGCGTCAACTACGACAAGGCCTACTTCGCCGACAAGAAGATCGCCCCGCCGCAGACGCTGGACGACCTGATCAAGCCGGAGTACAAGAACCTGCTGGTCACCGAGAACGCCGCGACCTCCTCGCCCGGCCTCGGCTTCCTGCTCGCCTCCGTCGGCAAGTACGGCGAGGACGGCTGGAAGGACTACTGGACCAAGCTGAAGGCCAACGGCGTCGAGGTCGTCGATGGCTGGGAGCAGGCCTACAACGAGCGCTTCTCCGGCTCCGCGGGCGGCAAGAAGGCCAAGGGCGACCGCCCGCTGGTCGTCTCCTACGCCTCCAGCCCGCCGGTCGAGGTGCTGTACGGCGAGCCGCAGCCGGCCGAGGCCCCGACGGGCGTCGCCACCGGCACCTGCTTCCGTCAGGTCGAGTTCGCGGGTCTGCTGAAGGGCGCGAAGAACGAGGAGGGCGGCAAGGCGCTCGTGGACTTCCTGATCAGCAAGAAGTTCCAGGAGGACATGCCGCTCCAGATGTTCGTGAACCCGGTGACGAAGAACGCTGCCCTGCCGGAGCTGTTCACCAAGCACGGCGTGGTGGTCGAGAAGCCCGAGAACGTGGCTCCGGAGACCATCGCCAAGAACCGTGATCAGTGGGTCTCGGCATGGACCGCGCTCGTCGTGAAGTAGGCGGTACCACCAAGGAAACGGCCGCGGCGTCGGGGGGCGCCGCGCCGGTTCCGGGCTTCGGCGTGAGCACCCGTGAGTCCGGTCGGGCCACGGCGGTGCGGCTCGCGCTGATGGCCGTGCCCCTCGCCTTCTTCGGGCTGTTCTTCGCCTATCCCGTCGCCGCCATCGTCGGCCGCGGGCTCAAGACCGACGCCGGCTGGCAGTTCGGCCGGGTCGGCGAGGTGATCACCCGGCCCGACATCGCCGAGGTGCTGTGGTTCACCACCTGGCAGGCGCTCGCCTCCACCGCGCTCACGCTGCTGATCGCACTCCCCGGCGCGTACGTGTTCGCGCGCTTCGAGTTCCCGGGCAAGCAGCTGCTGCGCGCCATGGTGACCGTTCCCTTCGTGCTGCCGACCGTGGTCGTGGGTACCGCCTTCCTCGCGCTGGTCGGCCGGGGCGGGCTGCTGGACGAACGGGTGGGGGTCCGGCTCGACACCACCGTCTGGGCGATCCTGCTCGCGCACGTCTTCTTCAACTACGCCGTCGTCGTACGCACGGTCGGCGGGCTCTGGGCCCAGCTGGATCCGCGCCAGGAGGAGGCCGCCCGGGTGCTCGGCGCCGGGCGGTTCGCGGCCTGGCGGCGGGTGACGCTGCCCGCGCTGGCCCCGGCGGTGGCCGCCGCCTCGCTGATGGTGTTCCTGTTCACCTTCAGCTCCTTCGGCGTCGTGCTGATCCTCGGCGGGCCCTCGTACTCCACCCTGGAGGTGGAGGTCTACCGGCAGACCGCGCAGCTCCTGGACCTGCCGACGGCCGCCGTGCTGACGATGGTGCAGTTCGCCGCGATCGGTTCGATCCTCGCGGTGCACGCCTGGACCGTGCGCAGGCGCGAGACCGCACTGCGGCTGGTCGATCCGGGCCGGACCACCCACCGGCCGCGCGGCTTGGCGCAGCGCGCTCTGCTGGGCGGGGTGCTGCTGACCGTGGCTCTGCTCATCGTGCTGCCGCTCGGCGTGCTGGTGGAACGCTCCTTCGACGCGCCCGGCGGGTACGGGTTCGGCTTCTACCGGGCGCTCCAGGAGGTGGGCGCGGGCGGCGGAACGTTCCTGGTGCCGCCGCTGGAGGCGATCTGGAACTCCCTCCGGTACGCGCTCGCCGCCACCGCGATCGCCCTGGTCGTCGGCGGGCTCGCGGCCGCGGCACTGACCCGGCGCGGGGGCCGCTTCGTACGCGGCTTCGACGCGCTGCTGATGCTCCCGCTCGGGGTGTCCGCCGTGACGGTCGGCTTCGGCTTCCTCATCACCCTGGACGAGCCGCCGCTGGACCTGCGGACCTCGTGGATCCTGGTGCCGCTCGCGCAGGCCCTCGTGGGCGTGCCGTTCGTCGTACGGACCATGCTGCCCGTGCTGCGCGCGGTGGACGGGAGGCTTCGGGAGGCGGCCGCGGTGCTCGGCGCGTCGCCGCTGCGGGCGTGGCGGGAGGTGGACCTGCCGCTGGTGCGGCGGGCGCTGCTGATCGCGGCCGGGTTCGCCTTCGCGGTCTCGCTGGGGGAGTTCGGCGCGACCGTGTTCATCGCGCGGCCGGACCACCCGACGCTGCCGGTGGCCGTGGCCCGGCTGCTGGGGCGGGCCGGCGAGATGAACTACGGGCAGGCGATGGCCCTGAGCACGATCCTGATGCTGGTGTGCGCGGCGTCCCTGCTGGTGCTGGAGCGACTGCGACCCGACAAGACCTCCGGAGAGTTCTGATGACACTGCTTCAGCTGGAAGGGGTGTCGGTCCGTTTCGGTGAGCGTGCGGTCGTGGACGCCGTGGACCTGAAGGTCGCCGAGCACGAGATCGTGTGCGTGCTGGGACCGAGCGGAAGCGGGAAGTCCACACTGCTGCGGGTCGTCGCCGGACTCCAGCAGGTGTCCGAGGGCCGGGTACTGCTGGGCGGGGCGGACCAGGCCGGGGTGCCCGTGCACCGGCGGGGCGTCGGCCTGATGTTCCAGGACCACCAGCTCTTCCCGCACCGGGACGTCGGCGGGAACGTCGCGTTCGGCCTCCGGATGCGGGGCTCCTCGCGCGGGCGCGGCTCGTACGGGCCCCGGGTCGCGGAGCTGCTGGAGCTGGTCGGGCTCCCCGGAGCCCAGGGCCGGGCGGTGGCCTCCCTGTCGGGCGGCGAACAGCAGCGGGTCGCGCTGGCCCGGGCGCTGGCGCCGTCGCCGCGGCTGCTGATGCTGGACGAACCCCTCGGGCAGCTCGACCGGGGGCTCCGGGAGCGGCTCGTGGTGGAGCTGCGGGGGCTGTTCTCCCGGCTGGGGACGACCGTGCTGGCCGTCACGCACGACCAGGGGGAGGCCTTCGCCCTGGCCGACCGGGTCGTGGTGATGCGGGACGGGCGGATCGCGCAGGCCGGGACTCCGCTGGAGGTGTGGCAGCGGCCCGCGTCGGAGTTCGTGGCGCGGTTCCTCGGCTTCGAGAACGTGGTCCCGGCCGTGGTGTCGGGCGGCGCGGCCGTCACCGCGTGGGGCAAGGTCCCGGTTCCGGCGGGCACCCCGGACGGAGAGCACCGGCTGCTCGTCCGCCCGGCGGGGGTCGTGCTGTGCGCGGCCGGTCTGGCCGGCGAGGTGGTCGCCCGCACCTTCCGCGGTACGCACGTCGCACTGCGGGTGCGCCCGGAGGCGGGGCCGGTACTGGAGGCCGAGTGCGGGCTGGCGGGGGCGCCCGCGGTGGGCGACCGCGTGGCGGTCACCTTCAGCCCGACCGAGGTGGTCGTCCTGCCGGCCACCTCGGTCGGGGGCGGGCCCGCGCAGTAGGGCCTGCCGGGCCGCTACGGAAGCCGGCCGCGCGAGCCCGGGCTTCCTCAGGCCGCCCGGATGCCGTCGCAGCCGATCGGCAGGTGGCGCGGGCCGCGCAGGACCGCGTTCTGGCGGTAGGGCGGCGGGTCCTCCAGCAGCCGGGGGTTCTCCAGTCTGCGGGCCAGCTCGCTCAGCGCCAGCGCCGCCTCCAGCCGGGCCAGCGGCGCCCCGAAGCAGCTGTGGATGCCGCTGCCGAGGCCCAGGTGCTGGACGTCCGGGCGGTCCGGGTCGAAGCGGTCCGGGTCCTCGAACCGGCGGGGGTCGCGGTTGCCAGAGGCCAGGACCAACCAGAGCGGGGCGCCCTTGGGGATGGTCACCCCCTCCATCTCGATGTCGGCCAGCGGCGTGCGCTGCGGCAGCAGCTGCACCGGCGGCTCGTAGCGAAGCAGCTCCTCCACGATCGGGACGGACAGCTTCGGATCGGCGCGCAGCCGGTCCAGGACCTCCGGATGGCGCAGCAGGGTGAGCATGCCGTTCGTGATCAGGTTGACGGTGGTCTCGTGTCCGGCGATCAGCAGCAGCGCCGAGGTGCTGAGCACTTCCATCGTGCTCATGGCGCCGTCAGGCCCCTCCGCGGTCGACAGCTGGGACAGCATGTCGTCACCCGGGTTCTTGTGCCGCTCCTCGATCAGCCCGGCCAGGTACATGCCGAGCTCCATGCGGGCGCCCTGCGACTTCTTGACGCGTTCGGCGGGATCCGCGTCCGGATCGGGGTCCAGACTCGCGGCGAGCGTGTCGGCCCAGACGTGGAAGCGCGCCTCGTCCTCGCTCGGTATGCCCAGCAGCCGGCAGATCACCGTGACCGGGAAGGGGTACGAGAACTCCTCCACCAGGTCGATCCGTCCCGGGTCTCCCTTCTCGGAGATGGAGTCGATCAGACCGGTGACGATGCCGCCCAGCTCGCCGCGCATGTCGTGGACGCGGTGCGGGGAGTGCGGCGGCCCGAAGGGGCGGTTCGTCATGCGGCGCAGCCGGTCGTGGTCGGGCGGGTCCAGCTTCAGGAAGGCCGGAGGCAAGGCCGCCATCCCCTCCTCCTCGTCCCCCTCGCTGAGCAGGTCGCCGACCGTCGACGCCAGGTTGCGGGAGTCGGAGCTGATCCGCGGATCGTGCAGCAGGCTCTTGATCTCGTGATAGGTGCTGACGACGTACGGTCCGTCCCCGTCGTGGAACACCGGGGTCTTGCGGAGCTCCTCGTACAGGGGATAGGGGTTGGACCGGCTGGAGTAGTCGAGGATCTGCCGCAGGATGCCTTCAGTCATGAGAGGTCCTCGTGCTCAGTTGTGGGCCGGCGTGAACGTCATCCGCCGGTCGGCCGGTGAGTAGCCACTCAGGGTGATGGTCGGGCCGTGCGTGGGCACCGACGGGTCGGGGAAGTCCGCGTCCAGCGGGTTGTTCCCCTCGCTCCTGCGGTCCACCGTCGCGAAGGGCGGCGGGAACGGCGCGGTGTGTTCGATCTGCTGCTCGTAGAAGTCCAGCCAGCGGCACTGGTCGAAGGTGACGGCGCCGATGACACGCCCCTGATAGCCGTAGACGCCGACGAACCTGCGCTCGGCGCGGGACCCCTGCGTGATGAGGATCTCGGTCCCCATCGAGGGCACCCCGACCGACTTGATGTTCACCCCGAACTGGGAGGACCAGAAGGCCGGAACCCACACGTGGGGGCGACGGTCCATGCCTTCGCTGAGCATGTTGTGCGCCGCCGTCTCGGCCTGGGCGACGGCGTTGCCCCAGTGCTCCAGGGACAGGAACTGGTACCCGAAGAGCGCGTGCGGGGAACGTGCCACGTCACCCGCCACATAGATGTCGTCGGTGACGATGCCCCAGATGTTGAAGGCCCGGCAGCCCGCGTCACAGGCGATGCCCCGCGGGCCCGCGCCCAGTCCGGAACCGGCCAGCCAATCGGTGTTGCGCTGAGCGCCGAGCGACACGATCACGACATCGGCCTCCAGGACGCTGCCGTCCGACAGGTGGGCGGCGCGTACCTGGCCGGAAGAGTCGCCCTCCAGCCCGGTGACCATGATGCCGGTGCGCAGATCCACCCCGTTCTCGCGGTGCATCTCGGCCGCGACCTCGCCGATCACCCCGCCCAGGGCCCCGACCAGGGGTCCGGCGCCCCGCTCGGCGACCGTGACCGCAAGATCCCGCTCCCGGCAGGCCGAGGCGATCTCGGAGCCGGTGAATCCGGCGCCGATGACCAGCACCCGGCGCGGTCCGGCCGCGAGCCGCCGCTCCAACGCGGCGCCGTCGTCCCGGGTACGCAGGGTGAAGACGCCTTCGAGGGCCGCCTCCTCCTCGTTCGGCCACGGCCGGGCCCGTACCCCGGTGGCGATCAGCAGCCGGTCGTACTCCACCTCGTCCCCGTCGGCGAGCTTGACCCGTCTGGCCGCCATGTCCAGACCGGTGGCGGGGACGCCGAGACGCCACTTGGCGTCGATGTCCAGTCGGCGGGGGAGGAGCGTACGGTCCGCGGTCGCCTTGCCCAGCAGGACCTGCTTGGACAGCGGTGGGCGGTCGTACGGCTCGTAGGGCTCGTCGCCGATCATCGTGAGCGAACCGGCGAACCCCTTCTCGCGCATGGTCTCGGCGGCCCGCAGGCCGGCGAGGGAAGCGCCCACGACCACGATGCGGCCTTCGCGCTTGAGCCGTTCCAGGGCTGAGTCAGCGCTCACCACGCGCCTCCGCGGTCGACAGGGACCCGTTCATCGCGTCCAGCAGGATGGCCCGGACGGGGCAGGCGTGGACGGCGCGGACGACGTTCTCGCGGTGCTCCTCGTCGGGCTGCGGGTTGTACAGCAGTGACTCGTCACCGTGCATGGCGAAGACGTCCGGGGCGAGGAACGCGCACTGGGCGTAGCCCTGACAGCGGTTGAGGTCCACGACAAGCCTCATGAGGCGTCCGCCTTTCGATGGCTGGAACTTCCCCGTCGACCCCGAGCCCCCCGACCCCCGTTCCCCTCCCTCATCCAGCATGCACGCGGGAGCCGGGCACGTCCTGCCGGGTACGCAAACCGCTGGTCAGGGCGTACGTCGGGGCCCCGCGGCCCCGCTGCCTACCGCATCCGGGTCCGCAGGATGTAGATGCCGACGACGAGGGCCCAGGCCGGGAAGACCAGCTCGGACCAGGGCACGCCGGACCCCACCACGAGCAGGACCAGGCCCACGAGGGTTCCCAGCAGGGTCAGCGGCTTGGGGAAGACGCCGAGCCGGCGCCCGATCGTCGAGGTGGCGAGGACGAAGACGGCCGCCATCCGCATGGAGTAGGTCGCGAGGATCGTGTAGGCGTAATCGCGGCCGAAGTCGGAGGGCGGGTCCTCCGTCAGCACGGTCCCCGCCGCCCCGGCGGCGACGAACAGGGTGGCGGCGCAGACGAACCCGCTGCCGAGGAACACGGTCGAGAAGAACCGGTCCTCGGCCTCGCCGACGTGCGCGCGCAGCGCGCCCATGAACCACAGGAAGGCGATCCCGGCGAAGGGCACGATCTCCAGGGCCAGCCGCACCGCCCAGCGGTCGCCGGGGTCGACCGCCGCCTTGGCGCCGTCGCCCGAGGGGATGGCGATCCGCATCAGGACGATCGCCGCCGCGAGCAGCACGGCGAAGACGATGCCGGCCGCCCCGGCGGCCCGGGGCGTGTACAGGCGGGCGGTCGTGGTGTCCATGGAGGCCATGGGGCTCCTCGCTCTCTCCCCCGTCCAGCAAGCGGCAGCCGCCGGGCGGGCGCCACCGGGGAAGGGCGAGCGGGTGACGGGCGAGGGACGGGCGTGCCCCCGGCCCGGGCCTACCCGACCGCCGCCGGGACCGGGGCTTCCGTCTGCGGATCGGAGCCCTCGTGCTTGCCGTACCAGGCGACGGCCACCGCACCGGCGACGGCGAGCACGAAGCCGAGCACCGCCAGCCACGCCAGGCCCGGGCGGGACGCGTCGCCGAGCCACAGGACGCCGATCGCGCCCGGGAGGACCGTCTCGCCGACGACCAGCGCCGCCGTGGCGCCGTTCACCGAGCCGATCTGGAGGGCGACCGTGTGCAGGTACATGCCGCCGACGCCCGCCACGAGGATGGCGTAGAGGGCCGGGTCGGACAGGAAGGTGCCGAGGTCGAACGGGTCGACCCCGTTCAGGATCCGGACGCCGACGCCCAGCGCGCCGAAGCCGAGGCCCGACAGCAGGCCCGCCAGGATCGCGGCCCCGCCGCCGAGGAGACGTACGGCCACGGTGCCGCCCACCATCAACAGCAGGGTGATGCCCAGCAGCCACCAGTGCGTGGCCATCGGAGCGTGGTGGCCCCCCTCGTGGCCCGCCGCCGTCGCCAGCAGGACCAGGGCCGTGCAGACGACCCCGATGGACGTCCATTCCTTCCGGCTCAGCCGGATGCCCAGCAGCTTCACGCTCAGCACGGCCGTGATCACCAGGTTGGCGCTGATCACCGTCTGGGAGAGGAAGAGGGGAAGGAGACGTGCGGCCAGGGCGCCGAGGCCGAAGCCCACGAAGTCCAGGATCGTGCCGACGATGAATTCCCAGGTCATCGCCGCTTTCGCGGTGGACGACAGATTGGGGCCGCCATGGGCGGTCACCCCGGCGGCGGTCGGGGACATCCGGGCCGCGCGGCGCGATCCGACGGCTTGCAGCACGGATCCCGTGCCGTAGCAGATGGACGCCGCGACAGCGGTCAGCAGGCCTATGAGCACCAAAGGCTCCGTTCACGTCTGGCAGGTTTTGCGTACCTCTGCCAGACGTGTGAACGGGCCGCGAAGTTGCTTCCGAAGCTCAGGTCATCGACGCGAGGACGTCCGGTACCTCGTCCACCGAGTCGACGATCGCGATCCGCGACTCCATCGAACGACCGCGCGCCAGCGATTGGAGCAGCGGCCACACCGGGAGGTGCTCGGTCCAGTGGGCCCGGTCGACCAGGACCATCGGTGCCGGCTCGCCCCGCGACTCGTAGTAGTTCGGAGTCGCGCTGTCGAAGACCTCCTGGACGGTGCCCGCCGCGCCCGGCAGGAAGACCACGCCCGCGTTGGACCGGGCCAGCAGCCCGTCCTCCCGGGTGGCGTTCGCGAAGTACTTGCCGATGTGCGCGGCGAAAGCGTTCGGCGGCTCGTGCCCGTAGAACCAGGTCGGGATGCCCACCGAGTCGCCGCCGCCGGGCCAGCGGTCCCGGACGGCGAACGCCGCCCGCGCCCAGTCGGACACCGACGGCGCGAAGGACGGGGCCTTCGCCAGCAGTTCCAGGGCCTCCGGGAGGGCCTCGTCGGCCACCGGGGCCAGGTAGGCGCCGAGGTTGGCGGCCTCCATCGCGCCCGGTCCGCCACCGGTGGCCACCGTCAGCCCCGACCGGGTCAGCGCCCGGCCGAGCTCGGCGGCGCCGCGGTACTCCGCACCGCCGCGGGCCATGGCGTGGCCGCCCATCACGCCCACGACCCGGGCGTCCAGCAGGTGCTCGTCGAGGGCGTCCGAGATGGCGTCGTCGTGGATGGAGCGCAGCATCGAGGAGAGGACGTCCCCGTCGGCCTTGGTCTCCTGGAACCAGGCGTACGCCAGGGCGTCCGGCGTGGCCTCGTATCCCTCGGGCAGTCCGGCGAAGAGCTCCTCCGGGGTGTAGAGCAGGCCCCGGTACGGGTTGAAGGGCAGGTCCGGGACGGGTGGAAAGACCAGCGCGCCGTCGGCGCGGACCTTCACGGAGGCGTCGGGCTCCATCGCGCAGCCCAGGAACACGGCCGCCGAGGTGTCGGCGGACAGCAGGGCGAAGGTCCGCTCCAGCAGGTTGACCGACTGGATCCGGTAGCCGCTGAGCGAGCCGCGGGCCACGACCCGGTCGAATTCGGCGAGCGTCTCGATCTCGATGTCTGCGTTGACCATTCGGCCCACCCTAAGGGCTGGTCGCGTCAGCGGGTCAGGGCCAGGGACGTCAGCTGTGCCACACCCCAGCTGAGCGGTACGCACACCGCCACGAGGGCGGAAGCCCGCAGACCCGCCGCCGTGCGCAGGACCTTGGGCGGAGCGCCCAGGTCGGTCAGCGCCTCGCGGCCGGCGGCCCGGGTCTGGCGGGCCTCCACCGCGGATGTGAGAAGGGTCGCGATCGCGCACACGGCCACCAGGGTGGCGGCCGGCCCGGTCAGCGGGCCGAGCGGGACGAGCATCCCGCCCCGGTCGCGCAGGGCCAGGGCGGTGAGGGCGCCCGCGCCGACCGCGCACAGCACCCCGAGCGGCGGGCCGAGCCGGGGCGCCTCCTCCTGCAGAGCCCGTCCGGCCAGCAGCCGGAGCGCGCCCGGGCGCACCGCCTGGACCAGGGAGCCGCAGGCGTAGGCGAGGCCGGGTCCGGCGAGGGCGAGGCCGACCGCGATCAGCGACCAGCCGGCGAGCATCCCGGTGCCGCCGCCCGCGTACGCCGAGGCCGCGAGCCCGCACGCGGTCAGGGCGATGCCCCAGGGCAGCCCGGTCTGCGGGGCCATGGGCGAGCGGGGGCGCAGGGTGAGGGCGGTCGCGGCGGAAGCGGTGAGCGGGATCAGGGCCAGCAGGGTGAGGGCGGCGGCCACGGGCAGTGGCTGGTCGGCGTGGAGCAGCCGGGCCCCGGCCCCGTCGAACGGCAGTCCGGCCAGGTCCCCGCGCAGGTGGAGGAAGGCGGCGAGGGCGAGTGCGCTGCCCAGGGTGCAGGCGATGGCGGTGGAGATGACCGCGACCAGGACGAGCCGTACGGGTCCCAGCCCGGCGGCGTCCAGCCCTGCGCGGGGCCGCGTCGCCGGGTCGGTACGGGCCACGGCGACGGCGAGGTGGACGGTGACGGCGAGCGGGACCAGCGCCCACAGCAGCCGAGGGAACGATCCGGCGGGCCGGGCCACGGCGGCTTCGAGGACGTACAGCAGCAGGAATCCGCTGCCGGCCGAGGCGGCCGCGACGAGGAGCCGACGCAGCTGGACCAGGGGCCGGGAGCCGCGGGCTAGGCGGAGAGCGAGCACGCGGCCTGGCCCTCCGATGTGTCGGGACCGGGGGAGGAGACGGCTGCCGCGGCCCCGGCCCAGCGGCCGTCGAGCAGCGCGAGCCGGCGGTCCGCGACGGCGGCGCTCTCCTCGTCGTGGGTGGCGAGGACCACGGTGATCTCGTGGGAGCGGGCCGCGGTGGTCAGGGTGCGCAGCAGCAGGGAGCGCTCGGCCCGGTGCAGTGGGGCCGTGGGCTCGTCGGCGAAGAGCACCGCGGGCACGTTGACCAGGGCCCGGGCCAGGGCCACCCGCTGGGATTCGGCCCGGGTGAGGGCGGTGGGCCGTTTGCGGGCGAAGCCGCCGATGTCGAGGCGGTCCAGCCATTCGCAGGCGGCGTGTTTGGCGCTGCGGTGGGAGGCCCCGGCGAGCAGCAGCGGCAGGGCGGCGTTCTCCCAGACCTTCAGCTCGGGCAGCAGCTGGGGCTCGGGGCCGATCCAGCCGAACCGGTCGCGGCGCAGCCGTTCGCGGGCCGCCGCGCCCAGGGTGTGCACGGGGACGCTGTTGAACCAGACCTCCCCCTGCTCCGCTCGCAGCTGCCCGGAGAGGCAGCGCAGCAGGGTGGTCTTGCCGCAGCCGCGGGGACCGGTCAGGGCCAGGATCTCGCCCTGACGCACTCCGAGGGAGACACCGACGAGTCCGGGGGAACCTCCCCCGGACTTCGTCCGCGGGGACCCCCAGTGGGAGTAGTGAAGGGACCGTGCCCAGAGCAGATCGTCCTGAGGCGGGGCCTTGTCAGGCCGGGCATTGTCCGGTGGAGCCACCATGGCGTACACCTCCGTCCGGGGGAACGAAGCGGAGCCCTTTCGGTCACTGGCGCCGCACTGAGATGTAAAGAGATGAACGTCTTGGATGGTGACAGCACGCGGCCCGGACCCCCGCGTTCTCACTCGAACGGGGGATCCGGGCCGTGTGGTTCGGACTATTTACAGTCCGGATGCAGCTCGGGGTGCGGCGCCGGCTACAGCTTGGTCCAGGCCTCGGTGAGCACCGAGCGCAGGATGCCTTCGATCTCGTCGAAGGTGCCCTGATCGGCGATCAGCGGCGGGGCCAGCTGGATGACCGGGTCGCCGCGGTCGTCGGCCCGGCAGTACAGGCCGGCGTCGAACAGGGCCTTGGAGAGGAAGCCGTAGAGCACGCGCTCCGTCTCCTCGTCCGTGAAGGACTCCTTGGTGACCTTGTCCTTGACGAGCTCGATGCCGTAGAAGTAGCCGTTGCCGCGGACGTCGCCGACGATCGGCAGGTCGAGCAGCTTCTCCAGCGTCGAGCGGAAGGCGTCCTCGTTGTCCAGCACGTGCTGGTTGAGGCCTTCCTTGTCGAAGATGTCGAGGTTGGCGATCGCCACCGCCGAGGACACCGGGTGTCCGCCGAAGGTGTAGCCGTGCAGGAAGGTGTTGTCACCCTTGTAGAACGGCTCGGCGATGCGGTCCGAGACGATGCAGGCGCCGATCGGGGAGTAGCCCGAGGTCATGCCCTTGGCGCAGGTGATCATGTCCGGCACGTAGCCGAACTTGTCACAGGCGAACATCGTGCCGAGGCGGCCGAAGGCGCAGATCGTCTCGTCCGAGACGAGCAGCACGTCGTACTCGTCGCAGATCTCGCGGACCCGCTGGAAGTACCCGGGCGGCGGCGGGAAGCAGCCACCGGCGTTCTGCACCGGCTCCAGGAAGACCGCGGCGACGGTGTCGGCGCCCTCGAACAGGATCTCCTGCTCGATCTGGTCGGCGCACCAGCGGCCGAAGGCCTCGGGGTCGTCGCCGTAGATCGGGGCGCGGTAGATGTTGGTGTTCGGCACCTTGTGCGCGCCGGGAACCAGCGGCTCGAAGGGAGCCTTCAGGGCCGGCAGGCCCGTGATGGACAGGGCGCCCTGCGGGGTGCCGTGGTAGGCGACCGCACGCGAGATGACCTTGTACTTGGTGTGCTTGCCCTGCAGCTTGAAGTACTGCTTGGCGAGCTTCCACGCGGTCTCGACGGCCTCGCCGCCACCGGTGGTGAAGAAGACCTTGTTCAGGTCGCCCGGGGCGTAGTCCGCGAGGCGCTCGGCGAGCTCGACGGCCTTCGGGTGGGCGTACGACCACACGGGGAAGAAGGCGAGCTGCTGGGCCTGGTTGTAGGCGACCTCGGCCAGTTCCTTGCGGCCGTGTCCCGCGTTGACCACGAACAGTCCGGCGAGACCGTCGAGGTAGCGCTTGCCCTTGTCGTCGAAGATGTAGGTGCCCTCACCGCGCACGATGGTGGGGACGGGTGCGTTCTCGTACGACGACATGCGGGTGAAGTGCATCCACAGGTGGTCGTACGCGGTCTTGGAGAGGTCCTGGCTCACGGGCTATCGAGTTCCCCACATGTAGGTCTGCTTCTTGAGCTTCAGATAAACGAAGCTTTCGGTTGATCGCACGCCGGGGAGCGTGCGGATCTTCTTGTTGATCGTTTCGAGCAGGTGGTCGTCGTCCTCGCAGACGATTTCCACCATCAGGTCGAACGATCCCGCGGTCATCACCACGTATTCGCACTCGGCCATGGCGGTCAGTGCGTCGGCCACCGGGTCGAGGTCTCCCTCGACGTTGATGCCGACCATTGCCTGGCGTCGCAGGCCCACGGTGAGCGGGTCGGTGACGGCCACGATCTGCATGACGCCCTGGTCGAGCAGCTTCTGTACGCGCTGGCGTACGGCCGCTTCGGAGAGGCCGACGGCCTTGCCGATCGATGCATAGGGACGGCGACCGTCCTCCTGCAGTTGCTCGATGATCGCCAGGGACACAGCATCGACCGAAGGGGACGGTTGTCTGTTCCTGGAATCTGCGCTTCGACTGACCACGACCTCACTGTGCACGAGGGTCGTCTGTTCCGCAAGGCGGAATCGATGAAATCCGTTGTTTGGCGAGCTGGATCTCACTGATTTCGTAGTTCGTGGCGTCCGGGTCTGTCGAAAGCGTCCGCCGAGGGGCTAGGCTTGGCTTTCGTCTCAATCATTGGACATGTGATCAGGAGTGTGGCTGTAGTGACCACCGAACTGCGTCGTCTGCGCAACTACATCGGCGGGGAGTTCAAGGACGCCGCCGACGGGCGGACCACCGAGGTGGTCAACCCCGCCACCGGCGAGGCTTTCGCGACCGCCCCGCTCTCGGGTCAGGCCGATGTCGACGCGGCCATGGCCGCCGCCGCTGCCGCCTTCCCGGGCTGGCGCGACACGACCCCGTCGGAGCGCCAGAAGGCTCTGCTGAAGATCGCCGACGCCTTCGAGGCGCGCGCGGACGAGCTCGTCGCCGCCGAGTCGGAGAACACCGGCAAGCCGCTGGGCCTCACGGCCAGCGAGGAGCTGCCGCCGATGGTGGACCAGATCCGCTTCTTCGCGGGTGCCGCCCGACTGCTGGAGGGCCGCTCGGCCGGCGAGTACATGGAGGGGATGACCTCGATCATCCGCCGTGAGCCCGTCGGTGTCTGTGCCCAGGTCGCGCCCTGGAACTACCCGATGATGATGGCCGTGTGGAAGTTCGCCCCGGCCATCGCCGCGGGCAACACCGTGGTGCTCAAGCCCTCGGACACCACGCCGGCCTCCACCGTCCTGATGGCGGAGATCATCGACTCGATCCTGCCCAAGGGCGTCTTCAACGTCATCTGCGGTGACCGCGAGACCGGCAAGGCCATGGTCGAGCACAACACCCCGGCGATGGCCTCCATCACCGGCTCGGTGCGCGCCGGCATGCAGGTCGCCGAGAGCGCCTCCAAGGACGTCAAGCGCGTCCACCTGGAGCTCGGCGGCAAGGCCCCCGTCGTCGTCTTCGAGGACGCCGACATCGCCAAGGCCGTCGAGGACATCGCGGTCGCCGGTTACTTCAACGCCGGCCAGGACTGCACCGCCGCCACCCGCGTGCTCGTGCACGAGTCGATCCACGACGAGTTCGTGACCGCGCTCGCCAAGGCCGCCGCCGACACCAAGACCGGCCAGCCGGACGACGAGGACGTGCTGTTCGGCCCGCTGAACAACCCGAACCAGCTCAAGCAGGTCGCGGGCTTCATCGAGCGCCTCCCCGCGCACGCCAAGGTCGAGGCGGGCGGTCACCAGGTCGGCGACAAGGGCTACTTCTACGCCCCGACCGTGGTCTCCGGCCTCAAGCAGGACGACGAGATCATCCAGAACGAGGTCTTCGGCCCCGTCATCACCGTCCAGTCCTTCTCGGACGAGGCCCAGGCCGTGGAGTACGCGAACGGCGTCGAGTTCGCCCTCGCCTCCTCCGTGTGGACCAAGGACCACGGCCGCGCGATGCGGATGTCCAAGAACCTCGACTTCGGCTGCGTGTGGATCAACACCCACATCCCGCTCGTCGCCGAGATGCCGCACGGCGGCTTCAAGAAGTCCGGCTACGGCAAGGACCTCTCCGCCTACGGCTTCGAGGACTACACGCGCATCAAGCACGTCATGACCTCGCTCGACGGCTGATCGAGGGCTGATCGGCGGCATCCGCCGCATTGATCACAGCAGTGCGCCGAAGGGGCGGGCGGTAGACACCATGTCTATTGCCCGCCCTTTCACGTTGGATGAGGCTTTGGTCATGCCTCGACTCGACTTCTCCCGCCGCGACGCGCTGCGCGGCCTCGGTGCCGCGGGCCTGCTCGCCGCCCTCGCCGGCTGTGGTGTGCCCGCCGCCTATGTCCCGGAGGAACAGCGAGAGGGCGCGGACCGCTCCGAGCGGGACCAGAGCGTGGTCTTCTCCAACTGGCCGCTCTACATCGACACCGATGACGAGGACGAGCAGAGCCGGCCCACCCTGGACGCCTTCTCGGAGCGGACCGGCATCGAGGTCCGGTACACCGAGGAGATCAACGACAACGACGAGTTCTTCGGCAAGATCAGCCCCGCCCTGATGAACCGCCAGGAGACCGGCCACGACCTGGTCGTGGTCAGCGACTGGATGGCCGCCCGCTTCGTCCACCTGGGCTGGGCCCAGAAGATGGACCGCTCGGCGCAGTCCAACGTGGCCAGGCACCTGGACCCGCAACTGCGTTCCCCCGCCTTCGACGAGGGCCGGCTGCACACCGTCCCCTGGCAGTCGGGGATCACCGGCATCGCCTACAACCGCAAGGCCCTGGGCCGGGAGATCAAATCGGTCAACGACCTGTGGCGGCCGGAGCTCGCGGGCAAGGTCACCCTCTTCTCCGGCCTCGACGAGTCCTTCGCCCTGCTGATGCAGGGCAACGGGGTGGACGTCACCCGCTGGACCGAATCCGACTTCCACCGGGTGTGCGACCAGGTCGAGGAACTGGTGCGCACGAAGCACATCCGCCGCTTCACCGGCAACGACTACACCTCCGATCTGAGCAAGGGCGACGTGCTGGCCTGTCAGGCCTACTCGGGTGACGCCATCCAGCTCCAGGCCGACAACCCGGACATCGAGTTCGTGGTCCCCGAGGAGGGCGGCGAACTCTGGGCGGAGAGCCTGCTCGTCCCCAACCTGGCCCGGCACAAGGCCAATGCCGAGGCTCTGATCGACCACTACTACGACCCGGAGGTGGCCGCATCCCTCGCCGCCTCCGTCAACTACGTCTGCCCGGTCCCGGCAGCCCGTGAGGTCCTGGCCGGCTCCGACGACGGGGAGACCGCCGAACTGGCCGAGAATCCGCTCATCTTCCCCGACGACGACATGCGCAAGCGGCTGGTCGTCGCCCGGGACATCTCCACGGCCGAGCGCCGCTCCTTCGCGAAGCGCTGGAACGCGATCGTCGGACTCTGACACACGATCCACCCGCCGAGTTGAACATGTTCAGAGAATTGGCTGAACGTGTTCAATTCCAGGTGTACGCTTCCTTCCATGAGCGAGAGAAGCGCCCTTCAGCGGCGTATCCGTGCCTGGCTGATCCTGTTCATCGTCTGCCTCGTGCTGAGTGGACTCACAGCCTTCCCCCTGGTCAGCGAGCTCCGTTGGGCCAATGCCCTGGTGGACAACGAGTGGCTCCGCCGGGTGGGAGACGGGCTGGAGCGGGCCGATGCCGAGTACCCCTTCCTCCTCTACGGCACCGACTGGCTCGCCTTCGCCCACCTCGTCATCGCCGTCTTCTTCTACGGCGTCCACCGCGACCCGGTCCGCAACATCTGGATCGTCGAAGCCGGCATGATCGCCTGCGCCGGCGTGATCCCCCTGGCCCTGATCTGCGGACCCATCCGCGGGATACCCGGCTGGTGGAGCGTCATCGACATGGCCTTCGGTGTCTTCGGAGTGATCCCCCTGCTGGTGCTCCGCCGCATGATCAAGCGCCTCGAAGCCTTGTCCGAGTAGCTACTTGGCGAAGGCCGCCATCACGATGCCCAGGGTCACCGCGTTCAGGTCCCGGCCCTTGGCATCGGTGGAGTTCACCGAATACACGAGCGTGCGGGACAGGTCGCGGGATCCACCGATGGCGGTGCTGTAGCCGTGCCGGGCACCCGTCTTTCCGTAGACCACCGTGCCGTCCGGCAGGACGAACTCCTTCATGCCGGCAGTCTGTACGGCGTGCTGACCGCTCTCGAAGTCCAGCACGTCGGGCACCGTGAACATCTCCTCCAGCTGCGCCTTCGGCACGACCCGGCCGCCGAACAGGGCCACGGTGAAGCGCTCCAGGTCCGCCGTGGTCGATATGAGGTCCCCGGCGGCCCACTCGCGCGAGGAGCCCCACTCGGTCACATCCACGAGCTCCCGCGTACCGTCTGCCCGAGTGACCCCCTGGTAGCCCCGGTTGTGCGGGCCCGGTATCCGCGTCTGCGTACGACTCGGCAGCGATGTGTGGCGCAGGCCGAGGGGCTTGAATATCCGCGTGGTCAGGGCCTCCTCGTACGAGGTGCCCGTCACCTTCTCGATCAGCACGCCCAGGATCGTGTAGTCGATGTTGAGGTAGTGCTGCCTGGTTCCCGGGTCGAACTCGGGCCCCTTGACCACGGCGTTGGCGATCAGGGCGTGCGGGTCGTCCAGGTCGAACCGGTGGGCATAGGCGTCCTCGAAGGTGTCGGCCGGGCTGTCAGCCGGTCGGATTCCGCTCGTGTAGTTCAGCAACTGCCGTACGGTGACCGGCTTGAAGGTCTCGGGCAACAGGCCCGGCAGGTACTCCTGCACCGGCCGGTTCAGGTCCACCGCACCCTCGGCAGCCAACTGCAGCACCACGGCGGAGGTGAACGTCTTCGTCACCGAACCGGCCCGGAAACGGCCCTGCTCGACGGCGTCACGACCCGTGCGGACATCGGCGACGCCGGAACTGCCCCGCCAGCTGCCACTCGTACCGCCCACGCGGACCAGCGCTGCCGTCGCGTACTTGTTCTCCGGGCCGAGGCCCGCGATCGCCCGCTCCAGCGCCGCCGCGTTCGGCGGGGTCGAGACGATCGGCGCGACGACCCCCGCCGAGACGGGAGCCGGAGCAGCGTGTGCGACGGCCGGGCCGGACGCGATTCCCAGGACCAGGGCGGCGGCGATCAGCGTGTGCGTGCGAGCCTTCATGATGGAAATCCCCCTCTGAGTTCACCGGGCCACTGCGGCCCCGATGACTCAATGCTGCAGCTCAGAGGGGTAGTTGCGGATCACCACCGAGAGGGGTCTTTGCCGGTACGACAACTCACCGGCCAGAGGGATACGACACGCCGTCCCCTCACTCCCCAGAGGGAGTACCCGCCGCGATCAGGCCCGTTTCGTACGCGCAGATCACCGCCTGGATCCGGTCCCGCAGCCCCAGCTTCGCCAGCACGTTCCCCACGTGCGACTTCACCGTGTGCTCGCTCACCACCAACGCCGCCGCGATCTCCGCGTTCGACAACCCCCGCCCCAGATGCAGCAGCGTCTCCCGCTCCCGTGCCGTCAGCACCTCCAGCCGGTCCGTCGGGAGCTCGGGCCGGGCCGTCGCCCCCGTCGTCGCCGTGTACTCCTCGATGAGCCGCCGCGCCACCGAAGGCGCCAGCAGGGACTCGCCCGCCGCCACCACCCGTACCGCGTGCACCAGATCGTCCCGCCGCACGTCCTTCAGCAGGAACCCGCTCGCCCCCGCGTGCAGCGCCTCGTACACGTACTCGTCCGAGTCGAAGGTCGTCAGCATGACGGTGCGGCACGTGCTCTCGGCGGAGATCGTCCGGCACGCCTCGATCCCGTCCAACACCGGCATCCGGATGTCCAGGAGGGCGACATCGGGCGAGAGTCGACGTACCGCCTCCACCGCCGCCGCGCCGTCCCCGACCTCAGCGACGACCTCGATGTCGTCCTGGACGTCCAGGATCATCGCGAACCCGCTGCGGACCAGCTCCTGGTCGTCGGCCACCACCACACGGATCGTCAATTCCCCACCTCCGACAGCGAGGTTACAAGGACCACCCGCACCGTATGGCCGACCCCGTCCGGCCCCGGACCCGTCCACGCCGTCCCGCCGTGAGCCGCCGCCCGCTCGCGGATCCCGATCAGACCGTGCCCGCCCGAGGAGGCCCGACCCGGCCCCCGCCCGTCGTCCGTGACCGTCACCGTGAGGGCATCGGGCCCGTACTCCAGGAGCACATCCACCGCCGAGGCCCCGGCGTGCTTCACCACGTTCGTCAGAGCTTCCTGCACCACCCGGTACACCGTCGCCTCCAAGGCGGCCGGCAGCTCGCGCACCGCGCCCGTCCGCTCGTACGACACGCGCGGTCCGCCCGCCCGCACCCGGTCCAGCAGCGTCGGCAGCGCCCCGATCCCGGGCTGCGGGGACCGCGGAGCGACCTCCTCCGTCCGCAGCACCCCCAGCATCGTGCGCAGCTGCGCCATCGCGTCCCGGCCCGTCTCGGCGATCGCCTCGAAGGCCGCCTCGGCCCGGGCCGGAGCCTTGCGGACCGCCACCGGACCGGCCTCGGCCTGCACGATCATGATGCTGACGGCGTGCGAGAGGATGTCGTGCATCTCCCGAGCGATCCGGGCCCGTTCACGCGCCGCCGCCTGTTCCGCCTCGATCCGGTTCGCCCGCTCCAGCTGCGCCGCCCGGTCCTCGACCGCCGCGGTGTACGCCTGCCGGGTGTGCTGCGAGCGCCCCAGGGCGTACGCCGCCGCGATGACGAACAGAGTGAACAACAGCTCCCTCGCCGTCCCGGTGTTCCCGTACACCGCGAAGGCCGCGCAGAC
Source organism: Streptomyces sp. NPDC059874 (assembly GCF_042731135.1). Classification (NCBI taxonomy): domain Bacteria; kingdom Bacillati; phylum Actinomycetota; class Actinomycetes; order Kitasatosporales; family Streptomycetaceae; genus Streptomyces; species Streptomyces sp. NPDC059874. The sequence continues at coordinate 23,203 of NZ_JBHWJY010000026.1, read as the reverse complement.
CAGCACGGCCGCGGTCACCACCAGCCGGGTCCGCGGCGGACTGAGCACGGCGACCGTGTAGAAGGCGATGAGGGGTCCGTAGGGCAGCGGCTGGCCGGGCCCGTCCATCGCGAAGTTGTAGTGGAAGCCGACGGCGACGATGGCCACCAGCACGGTGACGGGGGCCCGTCGGCGCCAGACCAGCGGCAGCAGGCCGAGCACCGTCACCAGGTACGCGGGCCAGCTCTTCGGCGAAGCGCCGGGCTGCGTCGGCACGACGAACGGCATCGTGCACGCCAGCTGTACGAGCAGGGTGAGGCCGAGGTCCCGCAGGCGCGGATCGGCGTGCCGCACGCGGTCCGCCCAGGCGCGTATCACCGGCCGAGGTCGGCGCGTACGGCGGCCAGCGCGTCCATCCGGTTCGTGGTGATGGAGTCGACGCCGGCCTTGACGAGCGCCTTCATCGTCCTCTTGGTGTCCGCGGTCCACGCCGACACCAGCAGCCCGTCCCGGTGCAGGGCGTCCGTCAGTTCCTGGCTCACCAGCCCGAAGCGGTAGTTGAGCCAGCGCGGCGCCACGGCGTCGATCAGCACCCGGCGCGGCGGCGACAACGTGGTCCAGGTCAGCGCGATCTCCGCGTCCGGATCGGCGGCGCGGACCGCCAGCATGGTGTTCGGGCCCGCGCAGTAATACGTGCGCTCGCGCGCCCCGCACTCGTGGACCTGGCCCACGACGGTGCGCACCGACTCCCACGTGGCGCCCGGCAGGTCGAGCATCAACCGGCCCGCTCCGGCGGCCATCAGCGCCTCGCGCAGGGTGGGGATCCCGCCCTGCGTGAGCTCCCGCAACTGCGGGGCCGTGACGGCGTCCAGGCGCACGTCATGGCCCCACAGCCGATCGAGCGTTTCGTCATGGAGCAGGACCGGGACCCCGTCACGGGTCAGCCGTACGTCGATCTCGACCGCGTCCGCGCCGCGCGCGAAGGCGGAGCGGATCGAGGACAGGGTGTTCTCACGGACACGGTAGGGATCGCCGCGGTGGGCGACGGCAGTCAAGGTGCGCATGGCCCCATTGTCGACGGGACGTCAGCGTGCGAGCCAGGCGGAGGTGTACGTGTCGATCTCCGCGCTGAGCCTCTCCTTGCCGGCCTCGTCCAGGAAGGAGGCCTCGACGGCGTTCTTGGCGAGCTGTGCGAGGCCCCGCTCGTCCAGGTCGAGGAGGCGGGCGGCCACCGCGTACTCGTTGTTGAGGTCGGAGCCGAACATCGGCGGGTCGTCGCTGTTGATGGTGACGAGCACGCCCGCCGCGACCATCTCCTTGACCGGGTGCTCGTCGAGGTTCGCGACGGCGCGGGTGGCGATGTTGGAGGTCGGGCAGACCTCCAGCGCGATGCGGTGCTCGGCGAGGTACGCCAGCAGCTCCGGGTCCTGGGTGGCGCTCGTGCCGTGGCCGATGCGCTCGGCGCCCAGCTCGCGGATGGCGTCCCAGATGGTCTCGGGGCCGGTGGTCTCGCCGGCGTGCGGCACGCTGCGCAGGCCGGCCGCCCGGGCCGCGTCGAAGTACGGCTTGAACTGCGGGCGCGGGACACCGATCTCGGGGCCGCCGAGACCGAAGGAGACCAGGCCCTCGGGACGCAGGTCGACGGCGAGGCGGGCGGTCTCGGCGGCGGCCTCCAGGCCGGCCTCGCCGGGGATGTCGAAGCACCAGCGCAGGATGACGCCGAGCTCGGCCTCGGCGGCCTTGCGGGCGTCCTCGATGGCCTCCATGAAGGCCTTCGCGTCGATGCCGCGGCGGGTGGAGGAGTACGGCGTGATGGTCAGTTCGGCGTAGCGGATGTTCTGCCGGGCCATGTCCCGGGCGACCTCGAAGGTCAGCAGCCGGACGTCCTCCGGAGTGCGGATCAGGTCCACGACCGACAGGTAGACGTCGATGAAGTGCGCGAAGTCGGTGAAGGTGAAGTAGTCGGCGAGAGCCTCGGGGTCGGTGGGGACCTTCGAGTCGGGGTGTCGGGAGGCGAGCTCGGCGACGATGCGCGGGGACGCCGAACCGACGTGGTGGACGTGGAGTTCCGCCTTGGGCAGCCCCGCGATGAAGGGGTGCAGGTCGGTCATGGGGATGCCTCCGGGAGGACGCTGGTGCGGGCAGGTCGGCCTTCATCGTAGGCAGAGCCGTGACTGTCGGTGGCAGCGCTTAGCATGGCCGTACGAGAGGGGGGCGTCGTATGAACGAGAACAGTTCCGAGCCGCGTGACCCGTGGGCCCCGCTGGAGCGGCCGTCGGTGGACCTGGGCAAGTCGCAGGGTGCGCACGGTTCGCAGGCGGCACCGGGAGCGTCCGGCGTGTCGGGCCCGCCGTCCGTGCACGACCAGCCGACGGTCATCGAGATGCCGGGAGCCGAGAACCCTCCGACCCCTCCGACGGCTCCCGTGACGGGGCCCGCGTCCGCGGCGTACGGATATCCGGCCCAGCCCGATCCGAGCGCCTACGCGTACCCCGGTCCGACGCCCGCCCAGCCGACCTACGGATACCCGGGCCAGCCCGGATACCCCGGCCAACAGGGATACCCCGCCCAACAGGGATACCCGGGCTACGCCGCGTACCAGCCGTACGGGATGCCGAAGAACAACGGCTTCGGCATCACCGCCCTCGTCCTCGGCATCCTCGCCGTCGTCGGCTGCGTCACCAGCTTCATAGCCGTCGGCCTCGGCATCGGAGCCATCGTCTTCGGCGCACTGGGCAAGAGCAAGGCCACCCGTGGCGAGGCGGACAACGGCGGGATGGCGCTGGCCGGCATCATCCTCGGCGCCGTCGGCATCGTGCTCAGCGTGTTCATGCTCTTGGTGATGTTCGGCACCCTCAGGGACCTGGGACCGCTCCCCGACACGCGGTACGAGAGCCCGTACTCGGACTCCCGGAACCACGAGAAGGTCTGACCGGCCCTCTTACGAGGCCTTCGGCTACGAGGCCTTCGGCTACGAGGCCTTCGGCTACGAGGCCCATGGCCAGTCGGCGTCCTGCCCCGCCTCGATCAGGGACACCATGCGGAAGGCCCCGTCCGTGAGCCCGCCGAAGGCGTGCCGGTTCGCGGAACCGGAAGGCGCGTGGCCCACCCGGTAGCCGGCCAGGTTCCAGGTGTACACCGGGACCGTGCTCGGCACCTCCTGCGTCGGGTCGCCGCCGTATCCGTACGAGGCGGCCTGTTCGTCGGTGACGATCAGCACCCGGTCGTGGTCCCGGTAGTGCTCCTTCACGGCGCGGGCCGTATAGGTGCCACCGAGGTCCCCGAACCGCTCCAGCACCTTCAGCACGGACTCGCCCCGGGTGTACGGGACCACCTCGCTGGTCGTACCGAACTGCACCAGGTCGGCCTCCTCGGCCCGCAGCGCCAGTGCCGCCCCGAAGACGGCCGCCGCGTCAGCCCGGTTGAGCTGGGAGCGGTTCGACAGCCGGCACCACATCGACCCGGACCGGTCGACGAGCACCAGCGTCCGGCCGGGCAGCGCGGGCACGTTGGCCAGCGAGTGCCCGAGTGCCTGCTCCAGCGGGTACGCCCAGCGCAGCGAGGGAGCGTGCTGGTAGGCGGCCAGATAGCGGAAGGGGAACTGCCGGGCCCGGGCGACGACTTCCGGGTCGGAGATCTTCGCCGCGACGCGCGCGGCCACCACGTCCGAGACCCCGGCCTGGTCGAAGTTGCGCAGGTTGCGCAGCAGCGCCATCGCACCCATGGACGGGATGACCGCCTCCCAGGCGGCCGCGTCCATCGGCCCCTGCAGCCATCCGGCGAGGGCCTCCCAGGTCATGCCCGCCTCCGCGAGGCGCTCCGCGCCGTCCGGGGCGAGGACCACACCGCGCCGCTCCGGGACCGGCAGCTCCATCAGTGCCCGATGGGCGGCGAGGGTGCGGTTGCCCGCCGGGACCCGCGCGCTCTCCGGGTTGTGCCGGCGGTCGAGGGCGTGCCGGAACAGCTCGCCCTGCCAGGGTTTGGCCGGGTCGGGGGAGGCGTGCACGAGGTTGAGGACGTCGCCGAAGCGGTACGCCTTGGAGGAGGTGTCGTACTTCAGCAGGGAGGTGGCGGAGTAGAGACTGCGCACGGCGTCGGCGATGCCGCGCTTGACGGGCTTGGGCACGCCCCGCCCGTACGTCGCCGTCCAGTAGGCCAGCAGCTCGCCGGGCTCGTCCGGGCGCTGCAGCACCGAGTCCACGACCTGGCGGTTCGAAGGCCCGTCGGTGGCACCCGCGTCGAGGCGTGCCTTGACGTACTCGGCCGCGCCGACGAGCGAGGCGGTCCGCATGTTCGCGTCCGCACGGAGCCAGCGCAGCAGGCCGGCGGTCCACGCCGGGTCCTCGACCGCGAGCTGCCGCACGAGCGCCGCGAAGCGGTCGTCGCGGTCCTCGCCGCTCTCGTAGAAGGTGCGCTGCGTCACGAAGTTGGCGACGGCGAGCAGGAACAGCTCGGAGCGCGGATCGCGTTCGTACCCGGGGCCGCCCTGGTGGGTGCGGGCGCGGCGGGTCGAGCGTACGGGCGACGTGGGCGCGGCGGCTGCCGCCTTGAGCGCGCGCAGGTTGAAACGAGCCATGGTGAATCCCCCCGAATTCAAAGAAAAGCGGGGGAGACGTGACGTGAGGGATGCCCGAGATCGAAGTCGGCGACGGACAATGTCGACTGCTCTATCCGACTGAGCTACCGGCCGTGGCCGGGCGGGACTCGAACCCGCGACCCGTCGATCCGGAAGTAGCCGTCGCCTGCGCACCGGGCATCCCCCACGCGTGCCTCCCGAGATCAGAAGTGGCGGCGGCGTGGATTCTGAAAGAAGTAGCCGCAGCCTGAGCGCACCGGGAGGTGCGTGACACACATGTCCAGAGAACAAGGTCGGCGAAACCACGTGGTGCTCTACCAACTGAGCTACACCGGCCCGAAGCCGATGACGGGACTCGAACCCGCGGCCGCCCCATTGACAGTGGAAGTAGGTCTCGCCTTCGCACCTGGACGAGGATCACGTTAGGCGCCGGGTTCGGGATCCACCACGCAATTACTGAGCAGCGTCGGCACCATGACCGACTCTCCGTCCGTGCCGCGCGACAGCGGGACCCAGATCAGCCCGACCATCCGCGGACAGTCGCACTCCAGGTCCGCGTCGACCCCGAGCACCGGCTCTCCGGGCGCCACCTCCACGCGGAAGCAGGAGGTCCAGCCCGAGGGGTAGGGAGCGTCGTACGCGTACCGCACGCCCAGGGCGCGCAGTCCCACTTCCTCGGCCACCTCCCGCCGGACCCCGTCCTCCGGCTCCTCGCCCTGCTCCAGGCCGCCGCCCGGCAGGGTCCAGTACTCCGGCCCGTCGTGCCGGCCCGTGGGACCCAGGCCGCGCTCGCGCACCATGAGCACGCAGCCGTCCCGGACTATCACGGCGGCGACCCGGCGCCGGTCCGTCACGCCTCTCCCCGCAGGAGCCGCTCGCGGGCCTCCATCAGGGCGAAGCCCAGCAGGTTCAGCCCCCGCCAGCGCGCCGGGTCCAGCGCGCGCTCGTCGTCGGCCGCCAGCCCGATGCCCCAGATCCGGTCCAGCGGGCTGGCCTCGACGAGCACCCGGTTTCCGGTGCCCAGCAGGTACGCGGTCAGCTCCGGTGTGGAGGCGAACTTGTGCACGCTGCCCTCCACCACGATCCTGTACCGCTCGCGCTCCCATATCTCGTCGTCGAAGCCGCGCACGAGCCGCCCGGCCTTCTTCGCCTCGGCCGGAGTCTTGGCTTCCAGCGCCGCGCGCTCCGCTTCAGGGTCCCCGAACAGCCGCGCCTTCCCGGCCATCATCCAGTGCTCCGCCGTGGCGTACCGGACATCACCCACAGTGAATTCGGCCGGCCACCACTGACTCAGACAGCTCGGACCGAGGCTCCCGTCCGGCCTGGGCCGGTGTCCCCAGAACGGCAGGAACTTGACCCGCTCACCACGGCTGACCTGCTCGGTCAGCTTGTCGATCATCTCCATGCACGCGAGTCTGACAGTCGCCACTGACACTTCGTACGGGATTTCGGGCGTGCCTCGACACATGGTCGACCGATTCCGTCGCGTAATCAAAAGGCAACAACGGAATCACTTGGCCGAGGGGTTCTCCTCTGTCAGGATCGGCACTCAATTCGAGCTGTAGCTCGAACTGTAGCTACGGAGAGCGTGAGAGCGTGATGGGCAACCGCTTCCAGGTCAAAGACCGCTTCGCAGACGGCGCGCAGTACATCGACGGGCAACTGAGGGCCGGCACCTCCGGCCAGTCACACACCGTGGTCGACCCCGCCACCGGCGACGAGGTCCTCACCTACGCGCTCGCGAGCACCGCGGACGTCGACGAGGCCGTCGCGGCCGCCAAGCGGGCCTTCCCGGCCTGGTCCGGCGCCACCCCGGGCGAGCGCTCGGACGCACTGCACCGGCTGGCCGCCGTCCTGGCCGAGCAGGCCGAGGACTTCGCGTCCGCCGAGTCCCTCCAGTGCGGCAAGCCGATCAGGCTGTCCACGGAGTTCGACGTGCCGGGGACCATCGACAACGCCGCCTTCTTCGCCGGCGCGGCCCGCCACCTCCAGGGGCAGGCGGCGGGCGAGTACTCCGCGGACCACACCTCCTACGTGCGCCGCGAGGCCATCGGGGTCGTCGGCTCCATCGCGCCCTGGAACTATCCGCTCCAGATGGCCGCCTGGAAGATCCTCCCGGCGATCGCCGCGGGCAACACCATCGTCCTCAAGCCGGCCGAGCTCACCCCGCTGACCTCCCTGATGTTCGCGCAGGCGGCCAAGGACGCGGGTCTGCCCGACGGCGTGATCAACATCGTCACCGGCGCGGGCCGTACGGCCGGAGAGCACCTGGTCGGCCACCCGGACGTGGTCATGACCTCCTTCACCGGCTCCACCGCAGTGGGCAAGCGGGTGGCCGAAGTCGCCACCGCCACCGTGAAGCGGCTCCACCTGGAGCTCGGCGGCAAGGCGCCCTTCCTGGTCTTCGACGACGCCGACCTGGAGGCCGCCGCGAACGGCGCCGTCGCCGCCTCCCTCATCAACACCGGCCAGGACTGCACGGCCGCCACCCGTGCCTACGTCCAGCGGCCGCTGCACGACGCCTTCGTCGCCCGGGTCGCCGAACTGATGGAGACCGTCCGCCTCGGCGACCCCTTCGCCGCCACCACCGACCTCGGCCCGCTGGTCTCCCACGCCCAGCGCGACCGCGTCGCCGGCTTCGTCGAGCGCGCCCGCGGCTACGCCACCGTCGTCACCGGTGGCGAGATCCCCGGCGGGGACCTGGCCGAGGGCGCGTACTACCGGCCCACCCTGATCACCGGCGCCGCCCAGGACAGCGAGGTGGTCCAGTCCGAGATCTTCGGCCCGGTCCTCGTCGTCCTGCCCTTCGACGGTGACGACGAGGGCATCGCGCTGGCCAACGACACCCCGTACGGGCTCGCCGCCTCCGCCTGGAGCCGCGACCTCTACCGGGCCAACCGCGCCACGCGGGAGATCCAGGCGGGCTGCGTCTGGGTCAACGACCACATTCCGATCATCAGCGAGATGCCCCACGGCGGATACAAGGCCAGTGGTTTCGGAAAGGACATGTCGGCCTACTCCTTCGAGGAGTACACGCAGGTCAAGCACGTGATGTACGACAACACGGCGGTCGCCGCGAAGGACTGGCACCGCACGATCTTCGGGGACCGATAAGAGAAGCACCGCCCGACCAGCGGTACACCTCCCGAAAGGGCACCACGCATGGAGCAGTTCGAGCCCGACCGCCTCTCGGAGGCGCAACTCGCCGCGATGCGGCGCAGCCTCACCAGCGGGCGCGGCGCCCTCACCCGCCGCTCGCTGCTGCGCGCCTCCGGTGTCGGAGCGCTCACCCTCGGCGGCCTCTCCACCCTTGCCGCGTGCGGTATCCCGCCGGCGAAGCGCGAGGGCGACACGGCAGTGGCCTCCGACGACCACTCGGCCCAGGAGAAGGAGATCAACTTCTCCAACTGGACCGAGTACATGGACACCAGCGACGACGAGAAGACCCGTCCCACCCTGGAGGAGTTCACCAAGCGGACCGGGATCAAGGTCAAGTACACCGAGGACATCAACGACAACGTCGAGTTCTTCGGCAAGATCAGACCGCAGCTCGCCGCCGGCCAGGACACCGGCCGCGACCTGATCGTCGTCACCGACTGGCTCGCCGCCCGCATCATCCGCCTGGGCTGGGCGCAGAAGCTGGACCCCTCGCACCTGCCCCATGCCTACGCCAACCTGATCCCACAGTTCCGCACCCCCGACTGGGACCCGGGCCGCGCCTACAGCTACCCGTGGACCGGCATCGACACCGTCATCGCCTACAACACCAAGGCCACCGACGGGAAGAAGGTCGACTCCGTCACCCAGATGCTCGACGACCCCACCCTCAAGGGCCGGGTCGGCTTCCTCACGGAGATGCGCGACTCCGTCGGCATGACCCTGCTCGACCAGGGCAAGGACCCGGCGAACTTCACCACCGCGGACTTCGACGGCGCGATCGGCCGCCTCCAGAAGGGCGTGGACACCAAGCAGATCCGCCGCTTCACGGGCAACGACTACACCGCCGACCTCGACAAGGGCGACCTCGCCGCCTGTCTCGCCTGGGCGGGCGACGTGATCCAGCTCCAGGCCGGCAACCCGGACATCCAGTACGCGATCCCGGCCCCCGGATACATCACCTCCAGCGACAACCTGCTGGTCCCCGCCAAGGCCCGGCACAAGGCCAACGCGGAGAAGCTCATCGACTACTACTACGAGCCCCCGGTCGCCGCCCAGCTGGCCGCCTTCATCAGCTACGTCTGCCCGGTCGAGGGCGTCAAGGACGAGCTGGCCAAGATCGATCCGGCACTCGCGGACAACCCCCTGATCGTCCCGGACAAGGCCATGGCCGCCAAGGCGCACGCCTTCCGCTCCCTCACCAGCGAGGAAGAGACCGCGTACGAAGAGAAGTTCGCCAAGCTCATCGGCGCGTAGCCGGCCGCGCCGTCCGCGCCATGCGGCGAACCCTTCCTTGTCCTCTCCGCCCACCCACCCCCGGGACCCCTTCATGACTGACAAGACCGAAGGCGGCGACGTCCGCCTCTCCGGGATCAGCAAGCACTACGGCTCCTTCACCGCCGTGCACCCGCTGGACCTCACCATCCCCCAGGGCTCCTTCTTCGCCCTGCTCGGCGCCTCGGGCTGCGGCAAGACCACCACCCTGCGCATGATCGCCGGCCTGGAGGAGCCCTCCACCGGGACGGTCCACCTCGGCGACCGGGCGGTCACGCACCTCCCGCCGTACAAGCGCCCGGTCAACACGGTCTTCCAGAGCTACGCGCTGTTCCCGCACCTGAACATCTCCGAGAACATCGCCTTCGGGCTCCGCCGCCGCGGGATCAAGTCCGTCAAGAAGCAGGTCGACGACATGCTGGAACTGGTCCAGCTCGGCCAGTTCGCCCAGCGCAAGCCGCACCAGCTCTCCGGCGGCCAGCAGCAGCGCGTCGCCGTGGCCCGCGCCCTGATCAACCACCCGCAGGTGCTCCTCCTCGACGAGCCCCTCGGCGCCCTCGACCTCAAGCTGCGCCGCCAGATGCAGCTGGAGCTCAAGCGGATCCAGACCGAGGTCGGCATCACCTTCGTGCACGTCACGCACGACCAGGAAGAGGCCATGACCATGGCCGACACGGTCGCCGTGATGAACGGCGGCCGCGTCGAGCAGCTGGGCGCCCCCGCCGAGCTGTACGAGAACCCGGGCACCACCTTCGTCGCCAACTTCCTCGGCACGTCCAACCTCATCGAGGCCTCCGTGGAGTCCGCCGGGTCCGAGGTGGTGGTCTCCGCCTCCGGCACGAAGCTGCACCTGCCCGCCGCCCGTTGCGCGACCACCCCCCGCTCCGGGGGGAAGCTGCTGGTCGGGGTCCGCCCGGAGAAGATCTCCCTGGTCCACGCCGACGAGGAGCACACCATCGCCGCCGGCCGCAACAAGGTCGCGGGCAAGATCGCCGACTCCTCCTTCATCGGGGTCTCCACCCAGTACGTGATCGACAGCAAGGTCTGTCCCGAGCTGGAGGTCTACGCCCAGAACATCGAGCGGGACGCCCGCCTGGTGCCGGGCGCCGACGTCATCCTGCACTGGAACCCGGAGCACACCTTCGGCCTCGACGCGGCCCAGGACATCGACGCGGGCATCGAGACGGTCGAGGAGAGCGCATGACCGCCCCCGCCACACTGCCGGAGGTCGCCGCCCCCGCCGAACCCCCGGTGCACAAGGCGTCCGTGCGCAAGCGGCTGGTCCCGTACTGGCTGCTGCTCCCCGGCATCCTGTGGCTGCTGGTCTTCTTCGTCCTGCCGATGGTCTACCAGGCCTCCACCTCGGTGCAGACGGGCTCCCTCGAAGAGGGCTTCCAGGTCACCTGGCACTTCCAGACCTACTGGGACGCCTTCACCGAGTACTACCCGCAGTTCCTGCGCTCCCTGCTGTACGCCGGCACCGCCACCGCGCTGTGCCTGCTGCTCGGGTACCCGCTGGCCTACCTGATCGCCTTCAAGGCCGGCCGCTGGCGCAACCTGCTGCTGGTCCTGGTGATCGCCCCGTTCTTCACCAGCTTCCTGATCCGCACGCTGGCCTGGAAGACGATCCTGGCCGACGGCGGCCCGGTGGTCGCCGTCCTCAACAACATCGGTTTCCTCGACGTCACCAGCTGGCTCGGCATGACCGAGGGCGACCGGGTGCTGGCCACGCCGCTGGCGGTGGTCTGCGGTCTGACGTACAACTTCCTCCCCTTCATGATCCTCCCGCTGTACTCCTCGCTGGAGCGCATCGACACCCGCCTCCACGAGGCGGCCGGGGACCTGTACGCGAAGCCGGCCACGGTCTTCCGCAAGGTGACCTTCCCGCTCTCCATGCCGGGTGTGGTCTCCGGGACCCTGCTCACCTTCATTCCGGCGAGCGGTGACTACGTGAACGCCGAACTGCTCGGCTCCACGGACACCCGGATGATCGGCAACGTCATCCAGTCGCAGTACCTGCGGATCCTCGACTACCCGACGGCGGCCGCGCTGTCCTTCATCCTCATGGCCATCGTGCTGATCATGGTCACCATCTACATCCGCCGAGCGGGGACGGAGGACCTGGTCTGATGCGCACTCTCACCGGCTGGCTGCGGCGCAATCTCGTCGTCATCTTCGGCCTCGGCACGCTCGCGTACATGATCCTGCCGAACGTCGTCGTCACCGTCTTCTCCTTCAACAACCCCACCGGGCGGTTCAACTACGCCTGGCAGGAGTTCTCGCTCGACGCGTGGAAGGACCCGTGCGGGGTCGCCGACCTGTGCGGCTCGCTCTCGCTCTCGCTCCAGATCGCCCTGTGGTCCACCCTCGCGGCGACGGCACTGGGCACCGCGATCGCCTTCGCGCTGGTCCGCTACCGCTTCAAGGCGCGCGGCGCGGTCAACTCGCTGATCTTCCTGCCCATGGCCATGCCCGAGATCGTGATGGCGGCCTCGCTGCTCGCGCTCTTCCTCAACATGGGCATCCAGCTGGGCTTCTGGACGATCCTGATCGCCCACATCATGTTCTGCCTCAGCTTCGTCGTCGCCGCCGTCAAGGCGCGCGTCCTGTCCATGGACCCGCGCCTGGAGGAGGCCGCCCGCGACCTCTACGCCGGCCCGGTGCAGACCTTCGTGCGGGTCACCCTGCCGATCGCCGCCCCCGGTATCGCGGCGGGCGCACTGCTTTCCTTCGCGCTCTCCTTCGACGACTTCATCATCACCAACTTCAACTCGGGCAACACCGTCACCTTCCCCATGTTCGTGTGGGGATCGGCCCAGCGCGGTACGCCCGTACAGATCAACGTCATCGGCACGGCGATGTTCGTCATCGCGGTGCTGGTGGTCCTGGCCGGCCAGATGGTCGGCAACCGCCGCAAGAAGGCACAGCCCAAGTAACACCCTGTAGGGAGTTGGAAGCCATGGCCCCAGTCGCCATGCGTAGTGTTGCGAAATCCCTTTCCGAAGCCATGCCGGTCTCGTACTGGCTGGACGACCCCGGCAAGCCCGCCCCCCGACCGGCGCTCACCTCCGACGAGAAGTGCGACCTGCTCGTCATCGGCGGCGGCTACAGCGGGCTGTGGACCGCGCTCCTCGCCAAGGAGCGGGACCCGCAGCGGGACGTCGTACTGATCGAGAGCAAGGAGGCGGGCTGGGCCGCCTCCGGCCGCAACGGCGGCTTCTGCGCGGCCTCCCTCACCCACGGCCTCGCCAACGGACTGGCCCGCTGGCCGGGCGAGCTCGCCAAGCTGGAGGAGCTGGGCGCCCGCAACCTCGACGCCATCGAGGAGGCGGTCGCCCGCTACGGAATCGACTGCGACTTCGAGCGCACCGGCGAGATCGACGTGGCCACCGAACCGCACCAGGTCGAGGAGTTGCGGGAACTCCACGAGGAGGCCCGGCGCCTCGGCCTCGCGGGCAACTCCGAATGGCTCGATGGCGACGCGGTGCGCGCGGAGGTCGGCTCGCCGACGTTCCTCGCGGGCCTATGGGACCGCGACGGCGTCGCCATGATCCACCCGGCGAAGCTGGCCTGGGGTCTCAAGCAGGCCTGCCTCGACCTCGGGGTGCGGATCTACGAGAACACCCGCGGCCTGCAGATGGCCTCGGCCGGCCGCGGGATGACCGTCCAGACCCCGTACGGCACGATCCTCGCGCGCAGGGTCGCCCTGGGCACCAACATCTTCCCGTCGCTGGTCAAGCGGATCCGCCCGTTCACCGTCCCGGTCTACGACTACGCGCTGATGACCGAGCCGCTGGACGAGGAGCAGCTGGCCTCCATCGGCTGGAAGAACCGACAGGGGCTCGGCGACAGCGCCAACCAGTTCCACTACTTCCGGATCACCAAGGACAACCGGATCCTCTGGGGCGGCTACGACGCGATCTACCCCTACCGGGGGAAGCTCGACTCCGAGTACGACCACCGCCCCGAGACCTACCTCAAGCTCGCCGAGCACTTCTTCACCGCCTTCCCGCAGCTGGAGGGCGTCAAGTTCAGCCACGCCTGGGGCGGCGCGATCGACACCTGTTCGCGCTTCTCGGCCTTCTTCGGCACCGCGCACTCCGGCAAGGTGGCCTACGCGGCCGGCTACACCGGGCTCGGAGTGGGCGCCACGCGCTTCGGCGCGGACGTGATGCTGGACCTGCTGGACGGCCTCGACACCGAGCGCACCCGGCTGGAGATGGTGAAGTCCAAGCCGATGCCGTTCCCGCCAGAGCCCTTCGCCTGGACCGGGATCACCCTCACCAAGTGGTCGCTGGCCCGCGCCGACCGCCGCGGCGGGCACCGCAACCTCTGGCTCCGTACGCTGGACCGCTTCGGCCTCGGCTTCGACAGCTGAGGCCCGCCGGCCGGGGCCCTTGCCGGCCGGCGCCCTCGCGCACGCCCCCGCACACGACGCCGATCACCGTGTGACCCGGTTCACCACCACGATGTGGTCGAACCCGCGTCATCGCCGCGCCCGGCCCCGCTCTCCCCAGGTGAGGACCCTCACCAACAGGGAAGGGAGGCCGGGCGATGACGATCCCGGGAACCAAGACGGCGGTGGAATGGCTGGTATCGGTGGCGCCCGATCCCGAGGCCTGCCGGTTCGAGTGGGAGCGCAACCCCCTCGGGGTGACCCTGCTGCCCGCCGGTCGGCGCTGGGACGTGCTGATCCTGCCCGGGGAGTTGGGGCAGGCCACCCTCGACGTGCTGAACCTGCTCCTCGACCGGCCCGGCCCGGTGCTCGCCGACTTCGGGGACTCGCGGCTGGGCTTCTTCGTGCCCCCGGGCACGGCTTCCCGCTGGCTCGGCACGGGCGTACGGGGAGCGGGGCGCGGGACCTGGATCGTGGTCCCGTATCCCGGCCGGGCGACGGGCGGGGTCCGCTGGCTGGTGCTCCCGGACGGCGAGGGAACCCTCACCGACCCGTCGGTGCTGGAGCTCGCGATGCACGAGGCGGCCGCGGGCGTGGTGGCGGAGGAGGCCCGGAAGTCTTGACAAGGGCATTGGTCTGGACCATCTTGGGCGCGGCTGACCCCCTCCATCCCCCCACGCCCCGGAGGCAGTTGTGCGCAGAGCCATGTCCTTCGTCACGGCCGCCGCACTCGCGGTGGCCGGCTTCCTCGCCGCGGGGCCGCCCGCCGCGGCGGCCGACGCCGACCTGATCCGCAACGGCGGCTTCGAGGCCGGCCTCGACGGCTGGAACTGCTCGGCGGGCAGCGGAGCCACCGTCACCACCCCCGTCCACGGCGGAAGTTCCGCCCTCAAGGCCACCCCCGTCGGCCAGGACAACGCCCGCTGCTCGCAGACCGTCACCGTCAAGCCCGACTCGACGTACACGCTGACCGCCTGGGTCCAGGGCGCGTACGTCTACCTCGGCGCGAGCGGCACCGGCACCACCGACGCGTCGACCTGGACGCAGAGCGCGGGTGCCTGGAAGCAGCTGACGACCGGCTTCCGCACCGGCCCCTCGACCACCTCCGTGACCGTCTACACGCACGGCTGGTACGGACAGTCCGCCCACTTCACCGACGACCTCACCCTCGTCGGACCCGACCCGGGCGGCCCCGGCCTGCCCCAGCCGCCGGTGGCCCCCACCGGCCTGACGGCCACCGCCACCTCGTCGAGCGCGATCTCCCTGTCCTGGACGGCGGTGCCCGGGGCCACCTCGTACACCGTGTACCGGGACGGCGCCGCGCCCTTCTCCGTCAGCTCCGCCTCGGCGGCCGTGACCAGCCTCGCGGCCTCCACCACGTACACCTTCAGGGTCGGCGCGGTGAACGCGGCGGGCGAGTCCCCGAAGAGCGCCCCCGTCTCCGCGACCACCACGAGCGGCGGCGGCGGGGGCGGCGGCGAACTCCCCGCGCACGCGCTGGTCGGCTACCTGCACGCGAGCTTCGCCAACGGCTCCGGCCACCTCCGGATGGCCGACGTACCCGCCTCCTGGGACGTCATCAACCTCGCCTTCGGCGAACCGACTTCGGTGACCTCCGGGGACATCCGCTTCCGGCTCTGCCCGGTCGCCGAATGCCCGACCGTCGAAGCGGAGGCCGAGTTCAAGGCGGCCATCAAGGCCAAGCAGGCGGCGGGCAAGAAGGTGCTGATCTCGATCGGCGGCCAGAACGGCCAGGTCCAGCTCGGGACCACGGCCGCCCGCGACACCTTCGTCTCCTCCGTCGGCAAGATCATCGACGAGTACGGACTCGACGGCCTCGACATCGACTTCGAGGGCCACTCCCTCTCCCTGGCCACCGGCGACACCGACTTCCGGGCCCCCACCACACCGGGAATCGTCAACCTCATCTCGGCCGTGAAGACCCTGAAGGCCAAGTACGGCCCCGGCTTCGTCCTGACCATGGCCCCCGAGACCTTCTTCGTGCAGCTCGGCTACCAGTACTACGGCTCCGGCCCCTGGGGCGGCCAGGACCCGCGCGCCGGCGCCTACCTGCCGGTCATCCACGCCCTGCGCGACGACCTCACCCTGCTCCACGTCCAGGACTACAACTCGGGCTCGATCATGGGCCTCGACAACCAGTACCACTCCATGGGCGGCGCCGACTTCCACATCGCCATGACCGACATGCTGCTCACCGGCTTCCCGGTGGCCGGCAACACCGCCCGGGTGTTCCCGCCGCTGCGCCCGGACCAGGTCGCCATCGGCCTGCCGGCCACGACCAACGCGGGCAACGGCCACACCGCGCCCGCCGAGGTGAACAAGGCACTGGACTGCCTGACGAAAAAGACGAACTGCGGCGGCTACCAGACCCACGGGACCTGGCCCGCCCTGCGCGGCCTGATGACCTGGTCGATCAACTGGGACCGCTTCGGCGGCTGGGAGTTCTCGAGGAACTTCGACTCCTACTTCGGCGGCTGAAGCAGCGCCCGGCCCCGGCCGGTCCGGCGCCCTCCGCGGCCCGGACCGGCCGGTGGCGTCAGTCGCCGGAGCTGCCGAAGAAGCCGACGTGGGTGGGCTCGTCGCCGGTGTACAGCAGGACGTACAGCCCGCTCCAGCGCAGGCTGCCCTCGCTCGACAGGCTCTCCGTGTACTCCTGGTGGCTCATCGCCCGCGAGGCCCGCGCGATCAGCTCTTCGAACTGTGCGACGGTCGGCCGGTCCGTGCCGAAGTGGTGCAGTATCCGGTCGGCGGCGAGGGGCCGCACGGTGCCTTCCTGCTCCTCCGGGCCCCGGACGACCCGCACGACATCGAGGATCGTGTGCGTGCCCTGCGTGCCCATGAACTCGTGGTCGGCCCACAGCGAGGCCAGGTCCGGATAGTCGTCGATCTCGCCGAACTCCTCCCTGAACACGCGTGCCTGCAGGGCTGTCAGCGATGCCTCGACGCCGCCCTCGTACTCCGTCACGTAGTCCCACCCGCTGGCACCCATCGCGCGCCGCCGCCTTCCGTAGGGGAGAAGTCCCAAGATCGGCGACAGACTAGGCGGGGGGTCTGACAGTGCGGCGTACGACCCCTGCGACGGCCATCAGCAGGGGCGTGCACAGGAAGCAGCTGGCCAGTACGTCCAGAGGCCAGTGCCAGCCGCGCAGGATCAGGCCGGCGGCCGTGGCGCCCGTCAGGACGAGGGCGACGGCCAGCGGCCACCCGCGGCGGGTGTACGGGCCGATCAGCAGGGCCGCGCCGACGTAGGCGACGGCGGAGGTGGCGGTGTGACCCGAGGGGTAGTAGCCGGCGGCCCAGGGCTCCAGGGGGCCCGGGCGGGCGGTCCACTCCTTCAGCGGCACGATCACGGCCGGGACCAGGGCCATCGCCAGGCCCGCGGTCAGGGCCGGGGCCCAGGCGCGGGAGCGCCGGACGGCGTACGCCATCGCCAGGGCCAGGACCGGTACGGCGACCGGGATGTTGCCGAGGTCGGCGAGGCGCTCGGTGACGGCGTCGGGGACCGTGCGGACCAGGGCGCGGCTGAGGTTCTCGTCCGGCGTGATCAGCGGGCCCGAGACGAGGACCTGCCAGGTCGTCAGTGCGAGTCCCAGCAGGGAGAGGAGAAGGAGGAGGATGGCCGGCCGTCCCGGAACAGGGGGGATGGTTCCGGGACGGCCGCCCGGATCGGGTTGCCGTACGCCCCGGGGGGTTTGGGGCGGACGGCTGTCCGATCGGTGAGGAGTGTGCGCGAACGCATGCCCAGTGCGGCGCTGGGGAAGCCCGGTACTGGTGTCGCCCCCGGTTTCCCGGGAACGGGGTGTCTCACTCATCTGCAGAAACCGTACGGCAGCGAGAGGGGGGCCGACAGCAAGAACGCGCTCTTGCCATCGGCCCCCCACACCTTCTTCACAGCGTCCGACCGTTACCGCTGGTAGCGATCGGGTGCTGCGATCGGACGTTCTAGACGTTCGATCAGATCTCCGTACCGATGCCGGCGAACGCGGCCTCGATGAGGTCCAGGCCCTCGTTCAGCAGGTCCTCGCCGATGACGATCGGCGGGAGGAAGCGGAGCACGTTGCCGTAGGTGCCGCAGGTGAGGACGAGCAGGCCCTCGGCGTGGCAGGCCTTGGCGAGCGCGCCGGCCGCCTCCGGGAACGGGGTCTTGGAGACCGGGTCCTTCACGAGCTCGATCGCGATCATGGCGCCGCGGCCGCGGATGTCACCGATGATCTCGTACTTCTCCTGCATGGCGGAGAGACGGGCCTTCATGACGGACTCGATCTTCTTCGCCGCGGCGTTGAGGTCGAGCTGCTTCATGGTCTCGATGGAGCCGAGCGCACCGGCGCACGCCACCGGGTTGCCGCCGTAGGTGCCGCCCAGGCCACCCGCGTGGGCGGAGTCCATGATCTCGGCGCGGCCGGTCACGGCGGCGAGCGGCAGACCGCCCGCGATGCCCTTGGCGGTGGTGATCAGGTCGGGGACGATGCCCTCGTCCTCGCACGCGAACCACTGGCCGGTGCGGCAGAAGCCGGACTGGATCTCGTCGGCGACGAAGACGATGCCGTTCTCGTTGGCGAACTTCACGATCTCCGGCAGGAAGCCCTTGGCCGGCTCGATGAAGCCGCCCTCGCCGAGGACCGGCTCGATGATGATCGCGGCGACGTTCTCGGCGCCGATCTGCTTGGTGATGTTGTCGATCGCGATGGCGGCGGCCTCGGGGCCGCAGTTCTCGGCGCCGCTGGGCCAGCGGTAGCCGTAGGCGACCGGGACGCGGTAGACCTCGGGGGCGAAGGGACCGAAGCCCTGCTTGTACGGCATGTTCTTCGAGGTCAGCGCCATCGTCAGGTTCGTACGGCCGTGGTAGCCGTGGTCGAAGACGACGACGGCCTGGCGCTTGGTGTACGCACGGGCGATCTTGACGGCGTTCTCGACGGCCTCGGCGCCGGAGTTGAACAGCGCCGACTTCTTGGCGTGGGTGCCCGGGGTCAGCTCGGCGAGGGCCTCGCAGACCTCGACGTAGCCCTCGTACGGGGTGACCATGAAACAGGTGTGGGTGAAGTCCGCGAGCTGCGCGGAGGCGCGGCGCACGACGGCCTCGGCGGAGGCGCCGACGGAGGTCACGGCGATGCCGGAGCCGAAGTCGATCAGGCGGTTGCCGTCGACGTCCTCGATGATGCCGCCGCCCGCGCGGGCCGTGAAGACGGGGAGCACGGAGCCCACGCCGCCGGCCACCGTCTCAAGGCGGCGGGCCTGCAGCTCCTGCGACTTGGGGCCGGGGATCGCGGTGACGAGCTTGCGCTCCTGCGGGACAGCGGTCATAGGGAGCTCCCTGGGGGTGATTTCGGACGCACTTGTGTCTTTGTCCGCAGGCTAGGCCCGGGGGCGGGGGTCCTGCATGCTCCGTTCGGGAGTGGTGCCCGCGTGTCCTTGTCCGTGACGGCCATAGGAGGGATGCGGGGCGCGTCTTGTGGATCATGACCGGGTACGGGCCGAAGGCGCGGGCCGGGCACTAGATTGAGCGCCGCAGCACCGAACTGGCAGGGGGCAGGGGTTCATGGACACCGAGGGCACGCACGACGGACGCTCGACGCGGGCAGGTCACGTCCCCCGGCCTTCGGTACCGCCGAGGCCGGTGGGGGCCCCGCCGAAGCCGCTCGTACCGCCGTCTCCCGCGCACGTCCCGGCCCAAGGGCCGGAGTTGGAGCAGTGGTTGTCCCTTCCGCGGGTCGGCACGGACCCGGGTGTGTGGCGGACCGGTCCGACAGGGGATGCCGCGCGTGACGCAGTGAACGTCCGCCAGCTCCGCAATCGCGCGATCCTGACGTTCCTCGGCTGCGTTCTCGTGTGGCGGATCACGATGTACGGATCCGTCCCGTGGTCGACCTACCTGCTGCTGATCTTCACACCCGGCGACTGGTGGGACCCCTACAGCCACCTGCCGGTCGATGACCGGGGGGCCATCGCGATGGAGGTCTACGAGGTGCTCCTCACCGCAGGGCTCGTCTTCGGGTTCGCCCGGCTGGGCAACTGGCGGACCGCTTTCGAGCGCGTGGTGGCGGACCAGGGACGAAGGGCCGCGGCGCTCGGTGCCACGCTCGGCGCGCTGTTGGTGGTGATCGTGTTCAAGACGCACCTCGTGAAGGTGGAGGAACTGGTCCTCGGGCACGTGCCGTGGCGGGAGATCGAGCCGGCCACGGGTGCGGTCGTCATGTGGATCCTGTACGCGGTGATCTACCTTCCGGTCATCGTGTTCTTCGTCAGGCTTGCCGACTGGTCCGGACGGGGCCGGGCCGCCGCGGCGGAAGCAGCGGCCGCGCGGGCCGCTGCCCAGCCGGTGCGGCGCACCGACCTCACATCCTGGGCGGAACTGCGTGCCGCAGGGCTGGCCGAGTCGGCCGAAAGGCTGGAAGCCGAGATCAAGGCCGGGCGGATGAACGACGTGGACTACACCCGAATCCGCAGGGCCTGGGAGTCGGTACAGGCCGACCCCAGCCGGCTGCGGGCCTTCGCCGACGCCGTGCGCGACAAGGGCGCCGCCGCCTGTGCCCACCCCTCCGGGGCGCGGGACCTGCCCGTCAGGGCAGCCCGGCACGATCTGCTGGTCCGGCAGGTGCGGCTCGGCACCGTCGAGGACGAGCCGCGCAACCCCTACGCCCGCCGCGGCACCGGCCTCGCCCTCGACCCCGACGTGCTCGGCACCTCGCTCCTCGCCGTCGGGCCCTCCGGCGCCGGGAAGACGGGCCGGCTCGTGCGGCCCGTCGTCGAGTCGCTCGCGCTGCAGGCGCTCGCCGGGCAGGCCGCCGTCGTCGCCGTGGGGGCGGCCGGCGCGCAGCTCGGGCCGGACGGGGCCTACGACGTCGTCGTGCGCGTCGGCGACCCCGGCTCCGTCTACGACCTCGACCTCTACGGCGGCACGACCGACCCCGACGAGGCCGCCACCCTGCTCGCCGAGGCCTTCGTCGGTGAGGTCCCCGGGATCGAGGTACGCCGCGCCGCGACCGCCCTCGCGCAGCTCCTCGGGCCCTTCCGGGCGGCGTACGGTCGGTTCCCCGCCGTGCCCGAGCTGCGCGAGCTGCTCGACCAGGTGCCGGACGCCCTCGCCGGGCTGCGCCGAGCCCTGGAGGACGCCGGGGCGCACGCCATGCTCCGCGAGCTCGACGCGCGGGAGCGGCAGTACGGATCCCACGGCGACCCCGGGCCGGCCCTCGCCGACCGGGTGGCGCTGCTGGACCGGCCCGCCTTCGCCGGCTTCTTCGACACCACCGGCCAGGGGCGGCCCTTCTCGCTGCGCGCCCTGGAGCACCCGATCCGGGTCCGCGTCGACCTGCCCGAGCGCGGGCACGCCGACGCCTCCCGGATGCTGGCCCGGCTGTTGCTCGCCCAGTTCAACGCCGCCGCGGCCGCCCGCACCGACCGCTCCCTCTTCGCCTTCCTCGCCTTCGACGACGCCTCCCACACCCTGACCGCGGAGACCGTGCGCGGCGTACAGCGACTGCGGTCCGCGAACGCAGGCGTACTGCTCACGCTGCGCACGCTGGACGACGTACCGGAGGCGCTGCGCACTCCGCTGCTCGGCGCGGTCGGCTGCCGGATGGCCTTCTCCGGGGTCACCACCTGGGACGGCAAGCGCTTCGCCGAGGCCTGGGGCACCGAGTGGGTGGAGACCCGCGACGTCACCCACCGCACGGTCTTCGCCGACCAGCCGCTGACCCGGGCCATCCACGCCTTCCGCAAGCTCGTCACCGGCAAGGCCGTCACCACGGACGCGGTGACCGTGCGCCAGGTGGAGCGCGAGCGCTGGTCCGCCTCGGACCTCGCGCACGCGGTGCCGCCGGGGTCCGCGGTGCTGTCGCTGACCTCGGTCCGCGGGGAACGGGCGGCGCCGTTGCTGGTGCGGCTGGCCGGATCGGCCTGACCCGCACCCGAAACCGTACGAGGTGGCAGAATCGAGGGGAGTCGTTCATACGGCGCGGCGAAAAGCTCCCGTGGTCGTTCTGGTGCTCTGTACGCCTCCGTCCGTCAGCCCGCCGTTCAGCCCTCCGCCGTCCCTCCCGCTAAGGCCCCTGGTAACCGATGCCGCTCACCCTCGCCTCGCTCGTCCAGCACTCGGCGCTCAAACTCAGCGTCCGGGCGGGGGAGAGCCGCCTCGACACCCCCGTGCGCTGGGCCCACGTCAGCGAGCTCGCCGACCCCGTTCCGTACATGGAGGGCGGGGAGCTGCTGCTGATCACCGCGATGAAGCTGGACGCCGAGGATCCGCAGGAGATGCTCCGTTACGTACGCCGCCTCGCCGCGGCCGGGGTCGTCGGCATCGGCTTCGCCATCGGGGTCAACTACGAGGCGGTCCCCGAAGCACTGGTCGAGGCCGCGCGGGCCGAGGACATGCCGCTGCTGGAGGTACCCCGCCGGACCCCGTTCCTCGCGATCAGCAAGGCCGTCTCCGCGGCCCTCGCGGCGGACCAGTACCGCGCCGTGACCGCCGGCTTCGAGGCGCAGCGGGAGCTGACGCGCGCCGCGCTGTCCGCCGACGGGCCCGCCGAGCTGCTCGCGAAGCTGGCGGCGCACGTGCACGGCTGGGCCGCGCTCTACGACACCTCGGGCGCGGTCGTCGCGGCCGCCCCCGACTGGGCCGCGCGCCGCGCCGCCCGCCTCACCCCCGACGTGGAGCGGCTTCGGGACCGGCCCGCGCCCGCCAGTGCGGTGGTCGGCGGCGCGGAGGACCGGGTGGAGCTCCAGTCGCTGGGCACCGGGCGGCGGGCGCGCGGCGCGCTGGCCGTCGGGACCGCCGCCCCGCTGGGCACGGCCGAGCGGTACGCCGTGCACTCCGCCGTCGCCCTCCTCACCCTCACCACCGAGCGCTCGCGCTCCCTGCACGACGCCGAGTCCCGGCTGGGGGCGGCGGTGCTGCGGATGCTGCTGGCGGGGGAGGCGGAGCACGCGCGGTCCGTGGCCGGAGACCTGTACGGAGTGTTGCTGGAGGCCCCCTTCCGGTTGATCGTGGCCGAACCGGCACTCCCCGGCACGGCCCAGCCGGAGGGCCTGGCCCTGCTGGCCGACGCGGTGGAGTCGGCGGCCGCCCGCACGGGCGAAACGCTGCTGGTGGTGCCCGAGCCGGGCCGGCTCGTGGTGCTGGCCGCCGACGCGGGCTCGGCCGTACAGGCGTGCGTGGACCACGCGGAGGCCTTGGAGGCCCGGCGCGGCCGGGACGCGAGCGGGCCGGAGCCCGACGAACTGGTGGTCGGCCTGTCCGCGCCGGCCGGACCGGGCACCGTGGCGGCCGCCCTGAAACAGGCCGACCAGGCCCTCGCGGTGGCCCGCCGGCGCGGTCGTCCCCTGGTGGAACACGAGGACATGGCGGCGGGCTCGGTCCTGCCGCTGCTCGCCGACGACGCGGTACGGGCCTTCGCCGACGGCACGCTGCGGGCCCTGCGGGAGCACGACGCGACGGGCCGGGGGGACCTGGTGGCCTCCCTCCAGGCGTGGCTCTCCCGGCACGGCCAGTGGGACGCGGCCGCCGCGGACCTCGGCGTCCACCGGCACACCCTGCGCTACCGGATGAAGCGCGTCGAGGAGATCCTCGGCCGCTCCCTGGAGGACCCGGACGTCCGCATGGAGCTGTGGCTCGCCCTCAAGGCCAGCTCGACTCCGTCGTAGGTGCGGGTGCGGGTGCCGGTGCCGGTGCGAGTGCCGGGTGCGGCGCCGCTGCGGGGGCTCCGCCCCCGACCCCCCGCGCCTCAAACGCCGGCGAGGCTGGATTGGCCTCCGGCGGCGCCTCAAACGCCGGCGGGGCTGGATTTGACCGGAGGGCAATTCAGCCC